>JAALKG010000064.1 GCA_011088145.1 Cyanobacteria bacterium MH1_Bin12
TGAACAATTCTCCATCCTTGAGTATTTGTACTTAGTTCCAAAGTGGGATGCTCCCTTTAATCTGAGCTGTTTGTACCTTACTTCGACGGAAATTACTATAGATTAATTTAGTAAACCTTAGAGGAAGTTTGAAAAGTCTGGTTCACTACTGAAAATGCCCTCTAGGACGTAATTATGGCACGGGAAAGAGAAGGAAGTCTAAATTTTCATGAATTTCTTCATCGCTTCTTGACGGGCAAACAAGTCCATTTCATCCCAAAGTTCATTGAAGGAAAAAGCTTCTTTATTTTTCTGATAGTTATGATATTCAAGTTCTGCTGCAGCAATATATTTTTTATACCATTTTTCCGCATTATGTCCGTCTTTATCACCACCGCATAAAAGGATGGGAACCCTTTCTGGAGTGAATTTATAAAAAATTCTAATAGCTTCGTCGGCATGATTAATCGGAATTAATTCTCGATAACAAGAGCCTTTTATATTACTACTGTAAGGATATTTTAAATTTACACGTTTTTGTTGTAAATAATCAATATAAGTTGTGGTTTTTATTTTATCTTCTTCGCTTAATTCATACCAAAAATCGAGAAATTTCTCTGTACAAATAATATCCCATTTTTTATCTATTTCTTCAAAAGCAAGGGATTCATTATCTAAAGTAAATTGTCCAGATTGTTTTTGTGATTCTAATAGTGAAATTTGTAATTGATTATTCGTTATTTCTAAATTTTCGATCGCTTTTTGTAATTGCAATTTTTCTATCTCTAAAGAATCAATTGTTTCTTGTAACAATTCTGATTCTTGTAAATCATTTTCTAATTCTTGAGCTATCTCTCGCCAACTTTGATATTTTTCTTTTTGTTGTTCTAATTTCTTGATTTTTTCCCCTTTAAGAACAAGTTGATTTTCCTTATCTTTTAATTTTTTTTCTAATTGTATTTTTTCCTTTTCCCTTTGCCTTAATAAACTAATAATTTTTGATTCTTTATATTGATTTAAAGTTAATTCTTGATTAGCAGTTTGTAATTCTTCTACATAAGTATTTAGTTCAGACTCTTGTTCTTTTAAATGTTTATGCTGTAATTGAATTTTTAATTCCAAGTCTTGCTTTTCTTCTTCATTAATTAATTTTATTTTGGTTATTCTCTTTAATTCTTGTTCATAGTAATTTAATATATTTTGACTTTTTAAAATATTTTTTTCTTGTTTAGAAAGCTTTTCTTCTTTCTGTTTAATTTCTTTTTTAAAATTACTAGTTTTATTATGTAATTCTACTATCTGTTGATTAAATTTCTCAAATTCTTCATGAAATTCATTTTTTTCAATAATTAATTGTTGATTATATTTTTTAAATTCATTCAAATTTAATTCTAGTTGTTTTTGTCTTAGTTTGGCGATACTTTCACTCTTTTTAATTTGTTTTTCTAGAAATTTCTAAGCGAATAAACTAGATAATAAAGTGATGCTAAAAAATACTGTATTAGGATGAATAATACTTGTAGATTTTAATTTTAATAAATTAATTAACCATTTTTTGAATTCATAAATTCAACCTGATGGAGATGACTGAATATAATAAACTTGACCTAATATTTCTACTTTTGTAAGTTTATTACTCTCAATTAATAATGGTGGATTTGTGATTATATCAAAAAAGTATTTTTCTAAGTTATTTGCCTGAAAGTTTTTTTGCCAACCTAGATCAATATTCGTTCTATAAGTGATTTTTTCTTCTGGACAATTATCCTCTTTTTTTTGACAATCAGTAATTACTAAACCAATATAACCATCCGTACTATTTAAGAGTTTTTGTATCTGGTTTTCTTGTTGATTAATAAAGAGTAAAGATAGTTTAGTTGGCACAGTTTCAGAGATGATTTGCAGCTGAGTTTCCTGTACTGATTTAATGGTGACGTACCAATAATGATAATAACTAAAAACAGATAATATAGAAGCTAATAATATTCCACCACCAAAACAAAATAACAGTCTTAGTGGCTTGGTACGAGGTAATATTTTTAGAGCTATTTTCATAAAATTAAACCGACAATGAGAAAAAGATGGGAAGAAAAATAGATGAACTATGATGAACTATATCTATTGTTCTGCTATCTTTGTTCTCGTTGATTTGAGTAACAATTATGCGACACATCTGAAATTGATAAATCGTCTTAAGTAATCATTATTGATACATATTAAGACAAACAATAAAAACTTATTCTTATTATAACTAAATCTTATTCTAAAATATTTCAGGTGCGATTAGCAATTATTCTCAAAAGAAAGCAAAAGTCCCCCTATATAAGGAGGACCTAATAATTATTTTTCTAACCTTGGTGAATTTCCCCATTAATTCTCAGATTTATGAGTTTTTTTGAGAAAGACGATTAAGATTGTCAGAGTAATTTCCAATTATTGTGTATTGGATTAAGTACAGATACTTATTTAAGATAAGGTGCTTGCAACGCAATAAATTGAGTATTTTTTTCTGTATTTAGATCGGCTGTTTGTAAACTAGGTACAGACTTACGAAGTAAAGTTGTTAATTGATGAGTCGTGGCATCATAAATTTGAGTAACAATCTTCGGATATAAACCAATACCAATAATAGGTATCAATAAACAAGCGATAATAAATACTTCTCTTGGTTCAGCATCAACTAACTTAGTATGAGATACTAACTCTTTGTTCTCTGGGCCATATAATAATTCTCTTAACATGGATAAAAGATATATAGGAGTCAGGATGACACCAACTGCGGCTAAAGAAATCATGATGACTTTAAAGGTGGAATTATAAGCATCACTAGTCGCAAAACCGATAAATATCATTAATTCTGCTACAAAACCACTCATTCCGGGTAATGCAAGAGATGCCATTGAGCAAGTTGTCCACATGGCCAACATTTTTTTCAGCTTTTGTCCGACTCCACCCATTTCGTCTAACATAAGAGTATGAGTTCGATCGTATGTTGCTCCAACCATAAAGAAGAGACTCGCACCGATTAAACCGTGAGAAATCATCTGTAACATGGCACCACTCATACCAATATCGGTATAAGAAGCCATACCAATCAAGACGAAACCCATGTGAGAAATCGAAGAATAGGCAATTTTCCTTTTCAGATTTCGTTGAGCAAAAGAAGTAAAAGCGGCATAGATAATATTCACAACCCCCAGAATAATCAGAATAGGTGCGAAAACACTATGAGCATCTGGTAACATACCTGCATTCATACGAATTAAAGCATAACCACCCATTTTCAACAGAATACCTGCAAGTAACATGTGAGCTGGTGCGGTAGCTTCTCCATGGGCATCAGGTAACCATGTATGTAAGGGAAATATGGGTAATTTGATACCGTAAGCGATTAAGAATCCTCCATAGAGTAGTAACTGTAAGTTTAAACCAATGTCTTTATGTGCGATCGCAACCATATCAAAGGTCGTGGTATCACCATAGAAAGCCATCGTTAAAGCTGCTACTAGAATGAATAAAGAGCCTCCTGCGGTATAAAGGATAAATTTGGTCGCTGCATACAAACGTTTCTTCCCGCCCCAAATAGAGAGGATGAGATAAACAGGGACTAATTCTAATTCCCAAACAAGGAAGAAAAGAAGCATATCTTGTACGGCAAAAACAGCAATTTGTCCGCCATACATTGCTAACATCAAAAAGTAGAATAGTCTCGGTTTAAAAGTTACAGGCCATGCTGCCATAATGGCTAAAGTAGTGATGAAGCCTGTAAGAATAATTAAAGGCATTGATAAACCATCGGCACCCACTGACCACTTTAAGTCAATACCAGGAATCCAAGTATAACTTTCTACTAGTTGTAAATTAGGGTTGCTTAAATCATAACCTTGATAAAAGGCATAGACAATTAAGACAAAATCAATTAAACCCACAGTTAAGGCAAACCATCTCACGGTTTTTCCATCTTTGTCAGGAATCACGAATACGAACAAAGAAGCGAGAATGGGAAAAAGGATAATTGTCGTTAGCCAAGGAAAATTTGTTAAATCCATTTGAGAATCGAGTCGTTGAATAAATGCTGATCAATCATCTAGGTGATGCCTATGATCTTAAAAAAAATCAATGATTTATGAGCATCAATGCCTAGATATTTACTTTCTATCAACAATTTAGCAAGATTTTTTGGCAACGATTGATAGTGTTAAGTTATATGTTCAACTCTCTGGGGAGATAAAGTCGATTGATCATGGACAATTAATAATTAATAAATAGATTTTTGATTTTGAACTTTTGATAATTAACTTGGAGAAATAAAATTACGGTACAGATAACCCCAGGTGGGATTGCCATGAAGCAACACAACAGTAGGTGCATCTTTTGACCCTTCATCGATGTAATGCATCCATCCATCTGCACTCTCGAACCAACGGGGTGTGTAAGGCCAAGTTCCTTCAAAAGTCCAGTCGATCGAATCATCTTTAGCTGTCGAAGGGGTTGAGGACTTTTGCTCGATAAATTGATTACGATTAGTTTCCGAAATGAGTTGATTTAACATAAGAATCTCCTTTGATTGTATATACAGTTATTAGATAAAAAGTCATCCATCTTGGGTCAGAAAATTTATCTATCAAACCTTTGCTGTTTGAGATTTTTGAGAACTTAAAGAGTGACCCAATTCTTGGAATAGTCGAATAAAAATTAGGCCATGAGTCACTAGCAGAATTGGGACAAAAAAGGTTGGAATATACCAAGTTCCTCCTAAATAGGGAACAGCCTCAGCTTGGCGTAGGGCATTCAATAAATCGACTGTGCCGACAATGTTAAAGAGCCAAACCAATGCCAATCCAAAACCCCAACGGGCTCTAAGTACTATTAGAGATAGAATGGCGAGCAATCCACTGACAAGATCCCCATAAGCAGCGGTATTCGCAAAAAAGCTAGGCAACGGTTCGGCAACAACCCCTGAGACTAAAAATGTTAATCCGAGCTGTCGCAATGTATGGGGAATGATGAGCGGAATCAATGCTTTATCAGTGGGTTTATCTGCCAGCCAAGGTGCCACATACCATTTCGCTCAAAGAATATATACCACCAAACTAAGAACAAACTGAAGACCAAAAATTGCGAGTATATCCATTGTTTTTTACCTCTAAATTTGACTATAAATAAATCTGTTTAAAAATTAGGCTTGAGTCTTGATCAATTCAAGATTTGATTTTGAGTTCAAGCATTGATACCCAAAAGCATTATCTCGATTATGAGTTTTTGCCCAAGGAGCATAATTAAGACTCAATTGTGGTTGACTAAGCAAAACATGAGATTGTTGTTGCTCATATTTGTCAAGATTAGGACTAGAAGTGAACAGAATCTTGCTAAAATTGACGATCGCTTTCAATTTATTAGCTAGACTGACTTTCGTCACAGGATTGAGATCAACATAATTACGAATAGTTGTCTCAAAATCTTCTGGCTGACTTCCTCCAACTTCTAACACTGCATTGGTGACTCCTCCTGCTTCAAAACCACCTTGTCTATACTCCTGCAAATAATAACGCAGTTGGCTTTGCAACCTAGGTTCAATTCCCATGGATTTAGTTGCTTGAAAAAATAGCTTTTCGGAAATATTCAGATAGCGAACTGGACGATTTAATACTTTAGCAAAACTACTGGCAATTTCATCGGGACTTAAAATTTTCCTTCCTGTGGGACGATAGGTTTTACCAATATGGGGAACAGGTTTAGTTAAAGCACCCACTATCACTTTGGCAATATCTTGATTAGAAACTGGTGCAGTACAACCTTTTCCTAAAGGCATCGGAAAAATGCCTAACTGAGCAATTGGTTCTAATAAAGCCATATAATTATCCGCAAACCAACCCGGATTAACTAGAACAAAATTGACTCCTGGCATCCATCTTAAAATTTCATTAGTCATATAACTCTCACGAGTTGCCACTGAAGGGTGTTGAGGATGAGATAGCCATTGAGTAATGCCTACAACCAATTCTAATTTTGCTTGAGCTGCTGTTAAGGCGAATGCTATCGATTTATATAGTTGTGCAGGTTCAAATGGGGCAACAAAATAAGCTCTTTGAATTCCTTTCATTGCTTGAGCTAAATTACCCATGTCCCCCATATCACCAATAAATATCTGTGCACCTGCTTGATACAGTTTTTTCGCTCGATAATCATTTTGCCTGACAAATGCTCTGACTGGAAATCCTTGTTTTAATAGCGATACAGCAACCTCTTTTCCTGTTTTACCTGCCGCACCCATAACTAAGATTTTTGGTTTCATCTTTATTCCTCTTCTTTTTTTTATAAAACAACCTAATCAAAAATTCGATCGTCTTTAAACTGCTGCCATTGGGGTGGACTCCCTCGTAAATGCCGCACGATTAGCACGCACAAACTCTGCCAAGGTTCGAGGTGATTGACCTCCAATACGTTCGACCACATCCGTTTGGGCACTAAAAATACCATTTTGATGATCTTGAGCCACATGGGCAAGGTGAGTTGCAAGATATTTTGGGAAGTTAGGTTGTTGCACCAGAATTTCACACCACATTTCAATGGGAAGATTGACATACTCAACGGGCTTATTTAGTTCTGTGGAAAGTACCTTTGCTATTTGTGTTAAGGTCATATTTTTAGATCCTGTAATCACATATCGTTGACCAACATGGGACTGAGGATTTGTCAAAAGACCAACGACGACTCCTGCTATATCTTCAGCAACAACGGGAGCATGTTTTTCTTCACCAAAAGGAAGATACATTTTTCCCTCGTTAGCAATACTTTGACCCGTGAACAGATATAAATCTTCAGCAAAGAAAGTGGGATTGATATGAATAGCACCGATATTAGCCCAATCCAAAACTTGTTCAGCTTGCCAATGAGCAAAGGCAAGAGGGCTGGTGGCTTGTTCTCTCGCTGAAATTTGTGACATGTTGACGATCGCTTCTATATTGGCTTCACGAGCTGCGATCGCTATATTGATAGTCGCTTCTAGCAACCCATCAAAAGGTGGATAACAAAAATAAACACGCTGTACATCCTTTATGGCAGCTTTTAGAGATGGGAGATCGAAGAAATCCCCGATAACGATATCAGCCCCTAATTTAGATAACTTTTGTGAACGTTCATCGTGGGAACGAGCAAAAGCTCTTACCTGATAACCTTTTTCTAATAGTTGTTTAACAACTGGCATACCAGTTTTTCCTGTAGCTCCAGTAACGAGAATAAGTGGCTTAGTCATAATGATTTTTCCCAAAAGAGTGTATATGCACGTATTGAAATAAAAAAAAAGAATTATGCTCTTCCTAGTTTGTCTATAACTTCGTTTAGCTCCACCAAAAGTTGATGTAATTGCTCTTTTCCTAAAAATTCCTCTGTTTTTGCTTGTGCCTTTTGCCAATGGGGATAAACTTCAGTTAAAAGTTGGTCTCCTTTAGAAGACAGAATAGATTACCTGAACTTCAAAGTTTCGTAGTTTTTTGACTGCTATATTAATCAACTTTCTTCGAGCTAAAAAAGCTTAAATCCCATTTAAGTTAATCGGATTTAAGCTAGATGATTAAATAGTTGACAAATAATTGAAGTTCAAATCTTTTGATTTTGATGATTAGCTATTTCAATTATTTGGTTAATACGGGTGATTTAGTTAATTTGGGTGAATATTGTTCAACTATTTTACGAAACTGGTCACCATCGATCGTCTCTTTTTCTAATAAGATATCAACTAAATGGTCAACTAAAGGTCGATTATCCTGAATAATTTGTTTTGCTTTGTCATAACAAGCAAAGATAATTTTGCTAACTTCAACATCGATTTTGCTGGCTAAGTCTTGGGAATATTCTCCATCTTCAATATTAAATTGACCTAAATCAGACATACCCCATTCTTTAACCATCTGTCTGACTCGAAATGTTAATTGTTCTATATCATTTTCCGCACCACTATCTATTTCGTCATAACCAAAAACGACTTCCTCTGCGGCTCTTCCACCTAATGTTGTACTCACATCGGCTAATAGCTTAGAGCGTGTTTCTAAACCTTGCTCTTCATCGGGCAAGAACCAAGTTGAACCAAGGCTTTTACCACGAGGCATAACTGTAACTTTTTCTACAGGATCATTTTCGGGAAGAAAATGAGCTACTATTGCATGACCAATTTCATGATAAGCAGTCATAGTTTTTTGTTTTCCATCAATTACTGCTCTTCCCTCCAAACCTGCGATAATTCTATCAATGGCATTATTAACTTCGATCATTGTTATGGCTTCTTTTCGATATCTGGCAGTCAAAATTGCGGCTTCATTAAGAAGATTAGCTAAATCTGCACCAGTAAAACCAATAGTTCTTTGAGCAATAACTCTTAAAGATACTTCAGGAGCAATTTTTTTATTAGCAGCATGAACTTCCAAGATGCCTAAACGTCCTTCTAAATCAGGATAATCTACTATCACTTGTCTATCAAAACGTCCAGGACGAAGTAAGGCACTGTCTAAAACATCAGGACGGTTAGTGGCGGCGATGACAATAATACCTGTATTGCCTTCAAAGCCGTCCATTTCTGTTAATAACTGATTTAAAGTTTGTTCCCTTTCATCATTACCACCACCAATACCAGCACCCCTTTGTCTACCCACTGCATCGATTTCATCAATAAAAACGATACAAGGTGCACTTTCTTTGGCTTTACGGAATAAATCTCTAACTCTTGATGCACCTACACCAACAAACATTTCGACAAATTCAGACCCTGAAATACTGAAAAATGGTACTTGTGCCTCTCCTGCGATCGCTTTTGCCAGTAAAGTTTTACCTGTACCAGGAGGACCATATAATAATACTCCACGAGGAATTCTCGCGCCAATGGCGGTAAATTTCTCAGGATTTTTTAAAAATACTACAACTTCTTGTAATTCTTCTTTTGCTTCTTCGATACCAGCAACATCATTAAAACCAATCCCTGTGGAAGCTTCCATTTGGAATTTCGCTCTGGACTTACCAAAATTCATGGCACCAGCCGCACCACTAGCAGAACGCTTGATTAAGAGAAATAAACCCAAAATCAACATTAACAAAATACCTAATTGGATACCATTAATAATCGCAGTGGTATTTTTAGCAGAAGAATCCACCACAAAATCAACGCCTTTTTCTCTAATTTTCCTAATTAATTCAGTATTTTGATAAAACAAAGTAACTTTTTCAGGTTTTTTCTCATCTCCTCCTTGGAGATATACTTTAGCGGTATTAGTAGAAGGATCAATCATAATCCTTTCTACATTTCCTGTCTCAATACCTTGGAGCAAATCACTGTAACTATAATCATTTCCTTTATTCTGTGCGAGGACACTACTACCACCAAAGAATGTTTGTGCTAAGAGCAAACTGCCTGCGATTAAATTAACTAATTTATCCGATTTACTTTTTTGCTTTCTTCTACCCTGATAAGTATTCATTGTGTGATTCGTTTTAATTTTAATTATTTATATATTGCTATTGCTCTAGTTTTTTATTCTACTTCCTATTCCTTGTAGAATGCCTTTACCAATTAATCCAATTCCTTTGCCAATCACTTCTGTTAGTAAATATACTATAATTTGTCCGAGAGTATCCCCCAACGCTTTTACGCCACGAGAAAGACTATCTCGCAATTCAATCAACATTGTCACTACCCAAGGAATACCTTTGATTTGATTTAATTCTACATGTCGAGAATGAGTAATTTTAGTAGTTTCAATACCTCTATAACTAAATTTTAGCATTTCGTATTTATCTTCAAAAATATTACGAGGATTTAGCCAATACTTTTCTCGTCGATATTTCCAGACTAAATTATTACGAAACATGGCAACTTTCCTTGAAGATTTTAATTCTACATTAAATAATTTATTTTTGATTTCTACATTATCATAAAAATTATTTAATATGTATTGCATCAGATAGTTAGCCATAGAAATAACTAAATTCTCTAAAATAATTACTTCTATTTCTTCAGCTGTATTACTATCATAATTATAATATTGATTATCAATTAATAAATCTTGTTCTAATACTTGATACAAAATTAATTCTTCAAAAAAATAAATATTATTTAATTGGTATATATTAAAGTCTATATTGGTATTGTTTAAGATAGGTGATTCATATTTGACTAGATTTTTTTCTTCTTCGGTGGTGTCAAGAAACATATTAATTGTATCTTGATATATTTGTTGAATAAATACATGATTATTAATTTTTTCTATTAATTCTGGGAGATTAAAATTAGCTTTTCTGAATTGTCCAATTATTTCCTGCCATTGTTCTAATATTATAATAAATAATTCTTGTTTTTTCTCTTTTTTTAAGATATCAGTTTCTTGTAATTTACCTGTAAAATTTTGCGAACAGTTTTTAATTTTAGTTAAGGTAAAGTCATAAATACCGAAAGATGTATCGCTTAGAATAATGTCTCCTATATTACGATCGTCAACTTGTGATTCTTTGCTGTCTGAAGATTTTTCAAGGGAAATAGAGGAGTTATTAGAGTTGTCTGGCAAATTTAAACTATTTTGGGGTAATGCCTTTTTAATCAACCATTTTGTCATTTTAAGTTCTCTTTTTCTTCCTTGCCAATAAATCAAATCAAGTACAGATGATTTTTTATCTTTGGTATATTTATTAACTTCAATTATTTCTTTACTAATTACTTGTAAACCAGATTTACATTGACGATAAAACCAAGTATTAATTTTGTTTTTTCTAGAAGAGAAATTTTGTTTCTGACTGAAATAAGTTTCTCCTTGACCGCATAGTCTAAAAGTTTTAATTAATTCGTTAATATTACTATATTTATAACAACATCCTTTTATATTAGAAAGACGAGCAAAATCAGCGACTAAATATTGAGGATTAACAATAATAACTATCTTTAAATCTGGAAATTCTTGGATAAATTGAGGAATGGAAGCGATTATTTTTTTAGCTTGATTATTAAAGCGATCGAAGTCCAAAGCCAAAACCCATAAATCAGCTTTATACTCAGTTAAAAAAGAGTAAGTATCTTTTATTTTTCCCGTAGCGATTACATTTAAATCAGCAAATTCTTCAGTTTTACAAACTTCTTTTAATCCTAAAGAAAAAATAGGATCTTCATCTAACAAAATGAGATTAATTATACTGTCATTAGATTTTAATATGGACATTATATTCTTAAATTATTCTCGTCAAAAGATCATCAAACTAATGAATAATCAATAAAAATACCTACTTAGGAGATTTTTGGAAATGAAAATACCAGTTATTCAAAGTCCCTCTTTTCCCCTTAAAAAAAGGAGATACTCACAGGCTGAGTTGGCGATTTAGGGGGACGACTATGGTACTTTTTTTCGTAGAAATATCCTCAGATAACGATTAATTTTTTAGTTTAAAAATTAAGGCTATGGTGTGAAAGCAAAAAAATAGTAATATTTTCTCGTCAACTTTATCATATAAGACAAATTAGACATTGAAACTAAAATACTTATCAAACCAATCTTGGTGAGAATATTTTGAATTTGATTGATTGATTCATTTTGTTATCGAACAAATATGGTGGAAAACTTCGTCTTTTAAGATAAATAAGCTTTTGCATATATATTTTGATACCACTGCTGTTGACTGTCTTGATTTATTTCTCCTCTAGGAGGAAAAGCTGTATATTTAAGTTGTCGATCGAATCTGATATGTAACCATGGCACTCCATGTCCATGAGTATTACACCAAAAAGTTTCTTTTCTAAGAATTTTCTCCAAAGTTAATTTGCCCACACCTTGCCATAAAGCCTCCATCAAACTTCGGGATGCTTGTTGACAAAACGAACGAATATGTCCATATTGACCTGTTGCCCTCGGTATGATTAAAGTTGCATCTCCGGATAAATTAGTAAAAGTAGCAATTAATTCTTGCTCACAGAGTTGATTGAGATATTTTTGATAGGCTTTAGGATTAGCCACAACTGGAAATGACGAAGATACAAGAACGACAAAAAAAGGATAACTTTTAACACATTGAGGATGAATCGGAATCGGTTTCCATTGAAAATCAAAAGGTGTGTCTGCCAATATTCCATTCCACAAGTTTCTAAACTGGGATTGTTCGGATAATGCTTGGGTAATACTTAACCATGTATAAGGTATTCCTTGACTATTTTCAAATCTAACTACTCTTATTTTTCTATTTTCCAATTCAATGTTACTAATATTTTCCTGAGCATTGTCAATTTGTTCATTAGAGCATTTAAACATAAAATATTCGAGGATGGAAAAAATAATAGTTATATTGATTATCTATTGTACCGTTCTGATTTAAGTGTTATTCCAGCTGGACACCAAAACAACTCCAAGGTAAAGTTAGCTGTTTTTTACTTGTAAATTTTTAATTATGATGTATACTCGACAAAAGTTCATTATAAACAAAAAAACAATACTCGTTTTATGGATACTAATATCTTCTTAGAAGAGAACGACTTAAACGATTCAATGGAGACGAAAATATCAGAAGAAGAAGTTGCTTGTGCGATCGCAGATGTAGTAAAAGTTTCACGTCATCAAGGAGAATCTTTAGAAGAGTTGCTCAAACAAGTATTAGCCGAAGATACAATGTTAGATCAAGTGCAAAGACTTTGGTTGAGTAAAATAGTAACTCAGGCATGGAAGAGCTTACCTGAATAATTTTAAAGATAGACTTTTCCATCTGTATTTGATTATAGAGAGAATAATCGTGAAAACAAAAAAGCTTTTTCAACAAGTCAGAATGTTAAATCCTGATGGAGGAATAGATAAAGTTACTGATGTTTTAGTAGACCAAAATATAATTATACAAATTAGTCCCAAAATTGATATTAACGATGAATCAATCGAAATCATTAACAGCAAGGGTTTAATCTTTGCACCAGCATTAGTCGATTTATATAGTAATAGTAGTGAACCTGGTAACGAACAAAGAGAAACATTGCAGACTCTAGCCGCATCAGCACAAGCGGGTGGTTTCTCACGGGTAGCAATTTTACCCAATACTCAACCAGTCATTGATAATCTCAATATGGTGTCATGGTTGAAAACAAAAACAAGTGTTTATAATACTGAGTTTTATATTTGGGGTAGTTTAACCAATAATTTGGCAGGAGAAACCATGGCCGAATTAGCTAGTTTGGCAGAAGCAGGAGTAGTGGGATTTACTGATAATTGTCCTCATCATAATTTACAGTTAGTCAGAAAATTATTAGAATATACTCAACCGTTCAACTTACCTATTGCTTTAGTGCCAAATAATCTGCAATTAAATGGTAATGGTGTTGTTCGTGAAAGCAATACTTCTATCGGTTTGGGATTACAAGGAACTCCCACAATTGCGGAATCTGTTGCTATTGCATCTATTTTAGAAATTGCTTCTGTAGCCAAAACAACGATACATTTAATGCGTATTTCCACTGCTAGAGGAGTAGAATTAATTCAACAAGCTAAAGAACGAGGTTTATCAGTAACGGCGAGTGTTAACTGGCATCATCTACTCTTAAATACCGAACAGATTGCTAATTATAATCCAAATCTGAGATTTGAACCTCCTTTGGGTCGAGAAATCGATCGCTTAGCTTTATTAGCAGGAGTTAAAAGTGGTATTATTGATGCGATCGCGATCGATCATCAAGCTTATACCTATGAAGAGAAAACAGTTGCTTTCGCTCAAGCACCAACAGGAGCGATTGGTTTAGAATTAGCACTACCATTGTTATGGCAAAATTTAGTAATGACAGGAAAATTATCGGCTTTAGAATTATGGCAAAGTCTGAGTGTTAATCCTCTCAAATGTCTACAAAAATCACCGATAAAATTGGAAGTCGGCAAACGGGCAGAATTTATTCTTTTTTCTCCCCAAAAAACATGGAAAGTGTCATCCTCTCGATTGAAATCTTTGTCTTATAATACCTATTGGTTAGATCAACAATTACAAGGGAAAATATTAAATTCGATCGATTTGTGAATCTATTATTAGCATCTTGCTAATAATCGTCATGTTTGAATCAATAATTTAAAATGACTTTGCCTTAAATTTAGAGATTGGGACTTTCTGTTGGGAGCATCCCACTTTGGAACTAAGTACAAATACTCAAAGATGGAGAATTGTTCAGATATGCACATCTTAACCGTAGAATTTGCCCGACATTTTCTCGATTCCAGATTGCTCCTGCTATCTTTACCCTTGCTGCTATTTGCTTAATTGTTGATTCCACCGTCCCCGAACCGATTGGAATTCCCCATTTGTGATATTGATCATAACAAGGAATTCGTTCACGATGTTTACTTAGATAATTTTGAAAACATCTTGCTTGATGCTTATTCAATTGCTCAAACTCACTTATTGCCTTCTCTACTTCTCCTCTCCAAAGTAACGTTTTTACTCTTTTTAGTCGTTGTCTTGAACCTTTTACCTTGTCTAAATTTTCCACCAAGTGATACCAATCAAGTATTTCTCTTTTGATTAATACTTTGCCTCTACCAAAGTTCTTGGCAATTTTCCAAACACCATCATGGCCATCCCCTAGACAGTTAAATATGGGAGTTAGGTGATTTCTAAAAAAGGATCTACCCAAAAGAGTAAAAATTTTGAGATAATCGTAGCTAGACAATAAATATAAGTATAAAAAGTTGCGTA
>JAALKG010000065.1 GCA_011088145.1 Cyanobacteria bacterium MH1_Bin12
AATCGCTATAGTTATTGCCAAATCTAATCTCTGGATTTATTCAGCTACCCCTAATGAGCACGGGGAAACATGACACATTGAAGAATATCTAGACGATCGCCTATTCTCGCTAATTCTAGATGTAATTTACGAAATTCAGTAGTTTGATAACATTTATTTTCGATAACTAGTTTTTCTCCTTCTAAATTACCCTCTACATAACCAAGATCTTCTGGTATATTGTAGGGTCGTAAATTTAAAGAAGTATTCCAATTTCTTTCAATACAATTTGCTAGTTTTCGGATAGGAAGACATTGACTTTCTCTTAATGACAGTTGAGTAGTTGCAATCATAATATTATGGAAATTATTTTTTTAATTATTCTAAAATCAAACAAAAGTGCCAAAAACCTTTGAAATCAAACAATTGAACTATTTAAAACAAAAGCGTTCCAGACAGGCTACTGTTAATTGTCAACAGAATAAACTTATCCAGAACACTTTTATTCACCTACCTAATCTTGTGATTAAAATCAAGATTAATCATCAGAATCTTCAACAGTTTGTGATGAATCAAAAGAACTAATATTCACAATGGTGCCTCCCATAAGACCAATCCGTCGCATTTGTTCATTCATACGAGAATAAGGGACTTTGATAAAAACATTACTACTAGTACGAAAAGGATAACGATTGTTATCATTTTCATCACTTTGCTTTAGTCCTGTCACTTCATAAATGAAGACACGATTACTTGATGGTGAAGCTTTTGCAGAGTTGATAACAGAATTACCTAACATATTTTTGAATTCCTCCTTATCCGCTTAGATGTTAATAGTTATGCCAAAGTTACTTTGGCTACTTTACCGCCCATTTTTTGAACTTTTTGCAAAGTGTCAGATAGTTCGTCATAGGGAACTAACCAAGCTTTACTAATGCGACGTACTTTTGGATATCTGGGTAAATTCATTCCCACTACTTCAACCCGATAAATACGACCTTCTCTGGTAGAACTTCTGAAGGTTTGATTACAGGTCACACTTTGGGATATACCTGTTCCTGAAGGACTAACGATGGCAGAAGTGCTATTGCTTCCTAGCTCTGACGCTAAACGAGATTGTTTACCACCAATTTGAGAGCGATCGCTATTTGCATATCCTCTGTAAAGTTTGAATATTCTGGTAAAACCAACGGTTCTTTGTTGACCTTGCAGACAAAATCCTCGGTAGTAAGGAACTATGTTCTCTCCGAAATTTTCTTCATATTCTTCCGAATCTATATAAGAATCAATATCAGCATTAAACCCGCTATTTTCATAAAGATCGAGATGATAAATTACCTCTGATTCATCATAAGGAGCTCGACCGAGTAAATGTTTGAAATTCAACTCAATCACACGAGTTTGAAAACTACCATACAAAAATTTCGTTTTGTATAATTCTGATTTGGCTACAGCTCGAACAAAATCACGTACTGTAATTGAGCCATTACACAATAAAGACTCTTCACCTTTCAGACGTTCGGAAGTCATAATATAATCATTGCCGATTACCTGACGATAAACTGCTTTGATTACAGACTGAGCATCTTCAGCTGTCCAGTTAGGACGCAATTCTAAAGGTTTCATATCTGCAAAAGCAGAAACACCCAAACGAGATGCGGCTGATGTAATTGCCACTGAGTTTTCTCCTAGTTACTAAAAAATATTTTTAAATTGAGTTAGGTTTAAACATTGGTGATGCTCAAAACTTGGCAACCACGCTTATTAACTTTTTGTAATGTTGCAGAAAGTCGGTCATAAGGAACTACAAATTCTTGAACACTGCGTCGAAGTTGAGGACGATTTGATTTTCCGCCTTGAATTACCCGTAGTTTATAAATTTTTCCTTCTTGTCCTGTTGCTGTAGCACCAGTTAGTTCTGCTCCCATATTTGGTGCTTGAATTGGAGTGACAAGATTACGAGCCAAATCATAGGTTAAGCGAGGACTTCCGGTATTACCTTGAGCGCGATCGCTGTTGGCATAACCCTTATATAATTGGAACATTCGGGTAAAACCAACGGTTTTCTGTCCTTTTTGGGTAGAAAAACCTCGATAGTAAGGAACAATATTCTCACCAAAACTCTGTACATATTCCTCTGAATCAATATAACTATCGATATCCGCCTCAAATCCTCCTCCATTTTGATAGACTTCGAGGTGATGAGTAATCTCAGTCTCGTCATAAGGTGCACGACCGAGCAAATGTTTAAAGTTTAATTCAATTGTTCGAGGATGATAGTTGTTATAGAAAAATTTTGCTTTGTATAATTCTGATTTAGCGACGGCCCTGACAAAATCACGAACAGAAATAGAACCATTACACAACAGAGATTCGGCACTGGTTAAATGCTCTGACTCCATTAAATGGTCATTTCCCAATATTTGTCGATAAATTGCTGGAATAATTGCTTTAGCTTCTTCCACAGTCGAATTAGGACGTAATTCTAGTGGACTATTCTCACTAAAAGCTGATGTTCCCAAAGCAGATGCACTTGCGGTAATTGCCATGGAATTATGCTCCTAATATTTTGATAAAATTTTTATTAAAAATATTGCCTGGAAAGACTAAACATCATACTAGTTTTCACTAATGCTGTTTAGGATTCCAAGCAAATTGAATTATCTTAGCTTAAGACATTGATTGCATAATCGAGATAGGAATTAGCTTCAACGGCTGGATCTCCACTTAAACCATGGTTAGATTTAATATGTTTAAGAGCTTCGATATACCAGCTAGGAGATAGTTCAAAGGTACGATTAATTTCATCAATACCAGAAATTAAATATTCATCCATGGGGCCAGTTCCACCAGCAACTAAACAATAGGTTACCATACGTAAGTAGTAACCGATGTCTCTTGCACATTTGTCCTTACCACGTTGATCAGCGGCGAAGTTATTGCCTTGCATTTGGGTTGTGTAAGGAAATTTGGAGTAAACAGCTTGAGCTGCGGCTTGAGTTAAGCTATCTGCTTTTTGAGTTAAAGCTTTTGCTGCTTCTAAACCAGAAGTTGCTTGACGAAAACGTCCAAAAGCGACTTGAATTTCTGTGCTACTTAAAAAGCGTCCTTGGGAATCAGCTGTGGCTAAAGCTTCAGTTAAAGGTGTTTTCATTCTTGAGTACCTGCTAAATTATTTGATTAAAGTTTTTCGAGATTGAGATATAAAAAATTAAATTCTTCTGAACATTGACATTTATTTATGCTTGTTCGTAAAAAATTTAAGCAACTGCGGCAGCTGCACGATCGAAATAGGTTGCTATTTCTGCCATTAAAGAACTACAGTCACCTTGGGTGATATTGCCACGATCATTTGCGATCGCAATAGCCGCATCTTTCATTTTGCTTACTCCTTCAGCAACGGAAGCACCAGGAACTCCAAGAGCAAGATAAGTCTCACGTAATCCATTTAGACAACGATCTTCTAAAACACTTGCATCACCAGAAAAAATTGCGTAGGTAACATAACGTAAAACAATTTCCATATCTCGTAAACAAGCAGCCATACGACGACTGGTATAAGCATTACCACCAGGGGTAATTAATTGAGGTTGGTCAGCAAATAAAGAACGAGCTGCATTAGCGACGATGGTGGAAACATTACTTGTGATACGGTTCACTGCATCCATTCTTTTGAAGCTATCAGCAACCATTGCATTTAAGCCATCAATTTGAGAATTGGTTAAATATTCTCCACGGGCATCAGCTTGAGATACAACTCTGGTAAAGGCATCAAACATTTAAAGTTTCTCCTAGATTGCAAATTAAATTTAAAAAACTGAATCCTAACTTGCTTATTCTTTCAGCGAAGAGTTAGTAAAACGGAGAGCTAAATGTTTTACTGTCTCGATTAACTAAAAAATCAGCCAATTATAGTAGTGGCAAGTCAGGAATCCAGTGGTTTTTGGACCTGACAATCATTTAAGCAAAGTGTTTGTGCAATTTTCGTGCAATTTTCAGAGACAAAAGTAAAGTTTTATTGATTTTTATAAGTAAACGTCACAAAAGGAGAAATTCAGTGATGAAGGATAAATTGTTAATTGCTGAACTATCTTACACCCAACAATTTATGAGTTTGTAAACCTAAACGCCATTGGGGATTTTGGAGGATATATTGAAAAATTAATTCTTGAGAATCAGGATTATTCCATTGTGGTTGCAGGTATTTTGGTACATTAGACTTGATTTTTTTTACTTGCGATTCTGCCCAAATTAAATCTTCTTCGTTATCAATGACTACTTTTAATTCACTAACTCGATCGTAAATACTTTCATGGGGTATCTTATAAGTCTTAGGAGAAAAAGTTACCCAATCAAAATAACCAGAGAAAGGATAAGCACCAGATGTTTCGATATGCAGTTTTGCTCCACTATTTTGCAAAGTTTGAGTGAGGTTGTCTAAATTGTGTAAAAGTGGTTCTCCACCTGTGATAATAATATGTTCTGTATTAATTTTCTGGACTAATGCTAATAGTTTTTCTGCTGTTAATAAAGGATAATTTTTCGTTGACCAAGTTTCTTTTTGATCACACCAAGGACAATGAACATCGCATCCAGCAAGACGAATAAAAAAGGCATTATAACCAGCCCAAAATCCCTCTCCTTGGATCGAATGGAAAGTTTCGACGATCGGGTATGCTGTATTAAAAAATGGTTTTTTATTATCTTTTTCTTGCTCTAATAACATAGTAATTTAATTAGATGAAATATCTTTTATTCTCTTTTTGACAATGCGATACAAAAATAGCTAATAACTAATTTTTATTATTATTAATTATTTTATAATTTTCTTTAGCTTCTATATATTATACAAAAATACCTTTAGTTAAAGTATTATTTCATATCCCAAATTCAAGTTAATTATATCGAACAATATTTTTGGAGAAATATACTCTACTAGAACATCAATTTTGTTTTGAGGGATAGGCTGTCATATTCAATCTAACAAAACATTTTCTCTCCCAGCTCCTTTTGTTCCTTCTCCCGTGCTACCATAATCTATCATTTCAAATTTGACGAACTACTACACTCAAAAGAAAGTTGTAAAATAAGGGTAACTTCACTTGGTTTATTCAGGTTAAAACTCTATTAAACATTGCTTTTTAAAAGCAAGTGTCCATGTTCACAAGCTATATTAGTCAGACATTTTCGACTTAAACAACAAAAATGTTGCTAAAGTAGCTTAAAATAGATAAACGAAAAATAAATATTAAATAAATTATTTTAGTCACTTTAAAGATACTAATTCTTACTTATTATGAATCAACCTATATTATCTGTTCGTAACTTAACCGCAACTGTAGATGGAACAACCATTTTAAAAGGAGTCAATCTGGAAATAAAAGCAGGAGAAGTTCACGCTATCATGGGGCGGAATGGTTCAGGTAAAAGTACCCTTTCTAAGGTTTTAACAGGACATCCAGACTATGAAGTAACAGGTGGTGAAATAATTTACCAAGGAGAAAACTTGTTAGAAAAAGAACCTGAAGAAAGAGCATTAGCAGGCATATTTTTGGCGTTTCAATATCCTTTAGAAATACCTGGAGTTAGTAACTTAGATTTTTTAAGAGTGGCTTATAATGCCCGTCGTAAACATTTAGGTTTAGAAGAATTAGACGCTTTCGATTTTGAAGATTTAATCGAGGAAAAATTAGATATAGTAAAAATGGATTCTGCTTTCCTTGGCAGAAGCTTAAACGAAGGCTTTTCTGGAGGAGAGAAAAAACGCAATGAAATCTTACAAATGGCTTTGCTTGAACCAACTTTAGGTATTTTAGATGAAATAGATTCTGGTTTAGATATTGATGCTTTACGTATTGTTTCTGAAGGAGTGAATCAATTACGTAACCCTCAAAATGCTTTCTTATTAATCACCCACTATCAAAGATTACTTAACTATATCACTCCTGATTTTATCCACGTTATGTATCAAGGTAAAATCGTCATGAGTGGAGATAAAGATTTAGCTTTGAAACTAGAAGAAAAAGGATACGACTTCCTCGAAGAAGAAGAATTCGCTTCAGTATAACTTCTTAATTATTCATTATTCATTATTCATTATTCATTATTTATCCTATGTCTGATTCGATCGCAATCTTAAAGCCAAATGAAATAAAATTAAATCAAGATGCCTATCTTGGTGGTTTATTACAGGTAGTTCAACAAAAACCTCTGAACATCAATCACGAATTAACAGATGTAGTGACTGAAATTCGGAGAAAATCCGCTAATCAAGTAGTTCAACTAAATATTCCTACCAGTAAAGATGAAGATTGGCGTTTTAATGATTTGTCCGATTTACAAAAACAAGATTGGACTTATGGTAAAAATCAACTAGTACTAGAGACTTCCATATTAGAACAGTTTATTTTATCAGAAGCATCTGGTTCTCGTTTAGTTTTTGTCAATGGAGACTATGCACCAAAATTATCAGACATTTCTAACTTAACCGATGAAGTTTATGTCGGTAATTTAAGTAATTTAGACCAGACAAAAATTCCCTTAGTGACTCAATATTTAGCTATTAACGAACCTGAAGACGAAGTTTTTACCGTTTTAAATAGCTCCTCTATTACCGATGCCTTTGTAATTTGGGTAAAAGCTAATTGTCAAATAACCACACCAATTCATTTATTACATTTAACCGTAACCGAAAACCAAGCAACTTGGACACAACCTCGCATTCTCGTTGTCGCAGAAACCAATTCTCAAGTTGAATTTATCGAATATTATGGTGCAGTGACAACTGGTTGCTCAGATTCAGTGGGAAAACAAACTTATACAACTAATGTGGTAACAGAAATTCATCTTGCCCAAAACGCTCAAATTAATCATACACGTATTCAAAGAGAATCTGGTGATGGTTTCCATTTAGCAAAAACTTCCGTTAATCAAGCTCGTGATAGCCGCTATACTATCAATGAAATTAGTTTAGGTGGTAAGTTATATCGTCATAATTTACATATCCATCAAGATGGTGAACAAACTCAAACTTATCTGAATGGTTTGACAATGCTTCAAGGTAGACAGCAAGGAGATACTCACAGTGAAGTCAGTTTAACCAAGCCTTATGGTACAGTGAATCAACTTCATAAATATATAGTAGATGATGCTGGACGTGGTATTTTTAATGGAAAAGTAAATGTACCTAAGTTGGCTCAAATGACGAATGCAGCTCAACTAAATCGTAATTTATTATTATCTCCTAAAGCGAGAATGAATACGAAGCCTGAGTTACAAATTACAGCCGATAATGTTAAATGTGCTCATGGTGCAACAGTGAGTCAATTAGAGGCTGATGAAATTTTCTATCTTCGTAGTCGTGGTTTAAATGAATATGATGCCACTCATTTATTACTTGATGCTTTTGCGGCGGAGATTATTCAAAAAATCCCCTACAATTCTTTACAACAAAGATTAACTCAATGTGTCGCTTGTCGCACATTTGATTGATATTTGGTGATATTATCTGATGTCGCTGGGGATAATTAGCGACATTAGCTTATTCTTAAATTATTTATGTGTAAACCCAAACCTATAACAGTAAAAGTTTTGATAAGCTTGGATGCAGTAAATTTATCGTTTAGATTGCACAGGGGAAGGGAGTCGAGTCGGGAGAATAATATTTTCACCTTTTTTTCCTATCAATAAAACAATCAACCTAAATGCGTCTTAGCTCAATTCTCAATTCTCAATTCTCAATTCTAATAACTCCTTACCTTATCATTGCACTTTTATAATTACACTTTTTTATCCAAGCCCTACTTACTAATTTTTGATTGAATTCTACGATTACGCCATACATACCAAGTCGTATAAAATAATAAAACCGTCGCTCCAAAAGCATATACTCCACCACTAGGAAAACCAGAAAAAGCTAAAGCTAAACTACCAACCCATAAGGTCAAAGAATAAATATAAATAGCAGTTAAACGTTGAGAAATACCCGCATCTAATAAACGATGATGTAAATGACGCTTATCAGCTAAAAAAGGTGATTTACCTTGTAAAACACGGGATAAAATTACCCATGACATATCTAAAATGGGTACAGCTAAAATTAGATAAGGTAAAAGTACAGCAGTAACCGCAGCAGTTTTAGAAAGACCAATAACTGCTACACCAGCTAACATAAAACCCATAAAGTAAGCCCCTCCATCCCCCATAAAAATCTCAGCAGGATTAAAGTTATACCTTAAGAAACCTAATGCACCACCAGCTAATGCCGCTGCTAATAAAGCTGCTGCGGGTTGGTTCATAAATAAACTCACAATCAACATAACTACTGCGGCTATACCACAGACTCCTGCGGCTAATCCATCTAAGCCATCAATCCAATTAACGGCATTTACCATGCCAACTAACCAAATAACAGTGATAGGTAAACTTAACCACCACATATCAATTTGGATTAAATCGCCAAAGGGAAGACTAAAAAAATCTATTTTTACACCTTTAAACCATGCAAAACTAGCAACGATCGATTGCATAAACAAACGAGAAGAAGGTGATAAACTAAATAAGTCATCAGCTAAACCGATGAAGAAGAAAAATACAGCACCAATAGTAACTCCCCATATTTCAGCGTCTTTTTCAGGAGATAAAACACCGAATCCTCCTAACCACCATATAATTAGCAATGCTGTGGTTGTACCCGCAAATATGGCAACTCCCCCAATACGCACAATAGGTTTGACATGTATTTTGCGAGAATCGGGTTTATCGACATGACCACTCCTTAAACCTATATATTTGATAATAGGTGTACACCATAAGACTACATTCATCGCTACAACAAAAGCGAGAAGATGATATATCTCATTGGCATAAGAAGATTCTTGAATCATAATTCAATATTGTTGCTAAATCTTGTAAGTTCAGAACAGACTCATTTAGTAATGATAACCTGAATATTATCATTGTGTGGAAAAAGACAGAATTCTCTACTGTAAATAAGTTACAATTTTTTGCTCCATAAAATTATCATGTTGAATAAAGGTAAACTCTAGAGTTATTTATTTTTAGTAGAAAATCAAAGTAGCGAAAGATGATGATTCTTTTTAATCAATAGTCAAAATTGAGAGTTGAGATGAATCCGTGCTTCGCACGTCTTCGGTGAGAATTGAGAATTAACAATATTCTCTGACCTTATTTATTTATATTTAATAGTTTACAATTCATTTATGACTGCTATATATTTCACCTTATTAATTAACTTTAAATCAAGATTTTTTGTCACTAATGTATTGAAATGATATTGAACTGAAATCTTTTGGTATTGGTTTGACATTCTCCTAAGGTCAAACCTATCGGGTGTAACGGGAGATTCTAACTTCGTCAACGCAACTTAACCGCCAAGCTTTCACTTAATTGGCAGAGAGTAAAATCCTCAGTAAGATAGATAAATATCGTGATAATGACTTGGATAATTAGCCAAAAGATAGTAAGAATTCTTTAAGCCCCACAACAAATTTTTATTTAGATTGAACTACAATCATCAACTATGTCCATTCTCAGAAATTATCAACCGTTACATTTTATCACTGTTAAGAAAGAAAATGCTTACAAGTTATCCGTTTTAGCGAATAACTCTGAGGGTACTTTATGGCTTCCAAATAAGTTAAAAAATGAACAACTATCTGCTCAATATTATTCAGATAGTTTGGCGATACATTTACAAAATATTTGGCATCAATCTCAAGCTATTATTTTTTGTTTAACAGTTGGTGCGGTAGTGCGTTTAATTGCTCCTTTATTGAAAGATAAACAAAATGATCCTGCTATAATCGTCATTTCTCCGAACTTTGATTCTGTAATTAGTTTGGCGGGTGGACATCAAGGAAAAGCAGATAAGTTAACGGAATTAATTGCTTCTGAATTAAATACGAATGGAATTATTACGAGTGCTTCTTTTGCTGCACATTTGCCTTCTGTAGATACTTTTGGTGAAATATTTGGTTGGCACAAAGGTGAAGGTAATTGGACAAGTGTTAGTGCAAATATTACTGGTGGTAAACAGACTTTCGTTAGACAAACCACTGGTTTAAAATGGTGGCAAAATAATTTACCTGATGGACATTGCTTTATTTTTAGTGAACAAATTGATTCTTCTAAAAATTCTTTTGATAATACAACAGAAAAAGAAGAGTTGCCTAATGATGTTTTTAGTGTTATTGATATTGGTGTAGAAAAAAATATATCTTGCCAAAATATTCCTTATGTAAGATGGCATCCGAGAGTTTTATGGATAGGAATTGGTTGTGAAAGAAATACTTCTTTTACTTTAATTGAATCTGCCGTGATAGAAGTGTTGACTAAATATAATTTAGCTTGTGAATCGATCGCATCTTTAGTAACAATAGATATTAAAAAGGATGAAGTCGGTATTCTCAAATTAGCTCAAAAATGGAATTTACCTTTACAAACCTATTGTGCAGAACAATTAAAAGATATTCATGTACCTAATCCTTCAACAGTAGTAGAAAAAGAAGTTGGTACTGCCAGTGTGGCAGAGGCTTGTGCCATTAAAGGTGCGTCTTTTTCCACTTTTGAGAACAATACTACCGAATTAATTGTCTCTAAACAAATTATCAAATCTGAAGATCAAAAAGGTGCTGTGACAATTGCGATCGCACAATCAACTTTAGAGTATAATCCTCATCAGGGTCAATTATATCTGATTGGTACTGGCCCAGGGAATATTGAATATTTAACAAATTCCGCCCAAATGGCTCTCAGGGAAGCAGATGTGATTATTGGTTATGGATTATATATTGACTTAATTAAAACTTTATTACGCCCTGAACAAATTATCGAATCCTATTCTATTACCCAAGAAAAACAAAGAGCTCAAAGAGCAATCTTGTTAGCCCAATGGGGGTTGAAGGTCGCTGTGATTTCATCGGGAGACTGCGGTATTTACGGTATGGCAGGTTTAGTTTTAGAAATTTTGGCGACAGAGAATTGGGATGGAAAAAGTCCTTCGGTAGAAGTCTTTTCAGGTATTACAGCTTTACAAAGTTTAGCGGCAAAAATAGGTTCTCCTTTAATGCACGATTTTTGTGCCATTAGTTTGAGTGATTTATTGACTCCTTGGGAGATAATTGAAAAGAGAATCGTGGCGGCGGCTAGTGCGGATTTTGTAACGACTATTTATAATCCTCGTTCTAAAACTCGACAAGAGCAAATAGTGAAATTACAAAATATTTTCTTACAATATCGTAACCCAAATACTCCAGTTGCGATCGCTCGTTCTATTGGTAGAGACGATGAACAAATTATACTTACTACTTTAGGAGAAATGTTGAATTATTCGATCGATATGCTTACCACAGTTATGATCGGTAATAATAGTACCATCAGATATAAAGATTTATTGATAACACCTCGTGGCTATTTGAGTAATTAACAATTGACAATGAATTATTTGGCACGAAAGCATAAGGTTGTTTGAAAAGCATCATATATGGTGTTTTCGCCCCATAATTGGGGCTAGGGGTATTTTCATCAGTTAACCAGACTTTTCAAACATCTTCTAAGGATTAAAACCCTTTTTAAAGAAGAAAACCTGACCATCGTTGAACTTTGACTTTGACCAATTATAAAAATTAGGAAGAAATAATTAGTGACTAAAATTGACCAACAGATGATTCACAAATGTCTGGAATTGGCAAAAAAAGCCCAAGGGAAAACTTCTCCTAATCCTTTGGTAGGTTCTGTGGTCGTTAAAAATGAACAAATTATTGGTCAGGGATTTCATCCTGCGGCAGGACAACCTCATGCTGAAGTATTTGCCTTAAAAGAAGCAGGAGTAGAGGCTCAAAATGCCACCGTATACGTTAATTTGGAACCTTGTAATCATTATGGAAGAACACCTCCTTGTACCGAAGCTTTAATTAAAGCTCAAGTAAAACGAGTAGTCGTGGGTATGGTTGATCCCGATGAACGTGTTTCTGGTGGGGGAATTCAACGCTTAAGAAAAGCAGGAATTGAGGTTGAAGTGGGAGTCGAAAAAGAAGCCTGTAGAAAATTAAATGAAGCTTTTATTTATCGAGTTAAATATAAACATCCTTTTGGTATTTTTAAATATGCCATGACTTTAGATGGCAAAATTGCCACAACAATTGGTCATAGTAAATGGATTACAAGTAGTTCATCTCGTAATTTTGTTCATCATCTTCGAGCCAGTTGTGATGCTGTAATTATTGGTGGTAATACTCTGCGACGTGATAATCCTCTTTTAACTACCCATGGAGTAACTGATCATAATCCATTACGAGTCGTCATGACCAAAAGTTTTGATTTACCGGTGGATGCCAATCTTTGGAATGTAGAAAAAACAAAGACAGTTATTTTTTGCCAATCACAAGGTGATTCTTCTTTGAAAAAGCAATTATTAGATAAAGGTGTTGAGATAGTAGAGTTAAGCGAAGTTAATCCTCGTTTAGTGATGGATAATCTGTATCAACGAGGTTTGAATTGTATTTTATGGGAATGTGGTGGTAATTTAGCAAATCAAGCACTCATCTCTGGCAGTATTCAAAAACTATATGCTTTTATTGCTCCTAAACTCATTGGTGGAATGCATGCATTGTCTCCTTTGGGTGATTTAGGTATTCAAACTATGGATAAAGCTTTGAGATTAAAAGATGTTTCTTTACAAAAAATCGATCGAGATTTTCTGATTGAAGGCTATATGTCTAATGAATTGAATTGAATGGACAATGAATTGAAGATGACATCTTTATCTTTGCGTATAAACTATCCCTCGTTTCTATATTCAAGGACTGCTAGGAGGTGGGAGAATTTTTTCAAATTGAAAACCTTTTAATAACTTTAAAATTATGATCTGGTTCATTTTTAGTCAAAACTGACCAGAAAAACAAGGATACAAGCTTCTTCTTTCAAGAAGAAAATAAGAAAAATTAAAATCTAAATTTTAAGCCTTCAATTTCAAGAGCAGTAATTCTCAATTCTCAAGTGTCTCATTGCCGATTAAGATCCAAATTGCACAAACATAATCCCTATAATGCTTTATTCATAAAGACTGAAACGATATCAAAAAATAAGCTGTAAAAAATAATTTACAAAATTTTAACTTATGCCTTATGATTAAAAAGGCTCAACTTTACTATTATGCCGTAAATACCTTAAGTAAGACAACGTTGATCCATAGACTCAATGGCTATTTTCAGAGGAAGACAGCTAAAATTTTCTGACCTCTAGTCATTATTCTGTAAAATTTTCAGTATTTATATTTTATTAACTGAATTGAAATTAATTAAAAGTGATATTATGTTACCATTGACCAAAAATGTTGATACTATTAGAGTCTATTTGAAAGAGATAGGTAGAATTCCTTTACTAAGCAAGGAAGAAGAAATAATTTTAGCTAAACAAATTCAAGAATTAATTGCTTTAGAAAAAAAACGAGAAAAATTAGAAAAAAAAATTGAGAGAGAACCCAGTAAACAAGAATGGGCAGAAGCAGTAAAACTTTCTGTAAAGAATTTAGATATCAAAATTACTTGCGGAGAAAAAGCTAAACTAAAAATGATTGAAGCTAATTTACGTTTAGTAGTTTCGATCGCTAAAAAGTATCTCAAACGTAACCTTGACCTACTTGATTTGATCCAAGAAGGTACTATCGGCATGCAAAGAGGAGTAGAAAAATTTGATCCCAAAAAGGGTTATCGTTTTTCTACCTATGCTTACTGGTGGATTCGTCAAGCTATTACTCGTGCGATCGCAGAAAAAAGTAGAGCAATCCGTTTACCACTACACATTACAGAGAAATTAAATAAAATCCGTCAAACTCAAAGAAAATTATCTGAAGCAAAAGGTCGTCCTGCAACAATTCAAGAATTGTCAGATGCTTTAGAATTAACCACAGATCAAGTAAGAGATTATTTGGGTAAGGCACGTCAACCTTTATCCTTAGATTTAAAAGTAGGTGACAATAATGACACTGAATTGGGAGAACTATTGGAAGATAAAGGACAGTCTCCAGAAGACTTTACTGATTACTCCTGCCTTCAGTTAGATTTGCGTCGTATGATGTCTGAATTAACTCAACAACAGCAAGATGTAATTAGACTACGTTATGGTTTAGATGATGGTAAGCCTTTAACTTTATCTAAAATTGGTGATATCCTCAGTATATCTCGTGAGAGAGTTAGACAAATTGAAAGAGAAGCATTATCCAAATTACGTAAACGCAAAGAAGTAATTGAAGAATATATTATCGCTAGTTAGGGCTTGGGCGAAAAAGTCGAATAGTGAGGACAGGGAATAGGGAATAGGCAACAGGCAACGGTTATAGCCTCTCATTTTCTGGTGAATGCCCAAAATTCCGCCCAAAATATCCAGTTTTTGAGTCAAATTTCTCCTTTTTTGCGCATTTTTCGTCGCTCTGATCAGATTCAAAGCCTTGATTCATAAAGATTTCAGATTTATTCAGCAGACCCTA
The DNA here is from genome assembly GCA_011088145.1 of Cyanobacteria bacterium MH1_Bin12. Taxonomy (GTDB): domain Bacteria; phylum Cyanobacteriota; class Cyanobacteriia; order Cyanobacteriales; family Cyanobacteriaceae; genus JAALKG01. The sequence continues at coordinate 14,486 of JAALKG010000065.1, forward strand.
GTTAGGGCTTGGGCGAAAAAGTCAAAAATTGCTGGTTATGTTAAGCTTTAAGCCTTAGGGATAATTGATAATTGATAATTGATAATGCGAATTTTAGGTTATTTTTGGTATTTATCGATAACCGACATTCGAACGATCGATGAAGAAAAAAATGCAATTCTTATGTACTAATTC
>JAALKG010000066.1 GCA_011088145.1 Cyanobacteria bacterium MH1_Bin12
CTATAGTACTTGCGAATTGCTTCTCTCTCTTCCAACATCGTTCGAATGTCGGTTACAACAAATCTGACTCTAAACCTAAATAACTATTTTCATTCTTGGAGGTGAAATTTATTTCATGACGACTGATTCGGTGACTTCTGATCAACTATCAAAGATACAAGACAATGATTTCAAGCATAAGTCATTCTCAATTATCAGCAAATCCTAATTACTCATTATTTTGTATTTTTTGAGAAGATTTCCAAATTAGAGGAATACTAATCCAAAGGATAACTAAAAGTAAAAGAACTAATCCAAATTGACCAAGTAAATGACTTAATTGAGTTAGAGTGATAAATGTACCAGCAAAATAGGCAACTGTAACAACTACAATTCCCCAAAAAGTTGCACCCATAACATTATAAAAGAGGAATTTAGTATAAGACATTTCCACTATACCTGCGATCGGGCCGGCAAAAATCCTCAACAAAGTAATAAAACGTCCAAAAAATACTGCTTGAGCTGCATTTTCAGTAAATTTAATTTTCGCTTGTTGAATCTTGGTTTCGGGTAAACAAAAAAAGTTAGTAATTTTTAAAAGTAATTCCCAACCACCGATACGACCTATCCAGTAACCACAACTGTCTCCAGTCACTGCACCCGCAATAGTTGTGAGTAAAACTAACCAATAGTTCAATTCACCACTACCTGCTAAAAATCCACCGACAATAGTAATAGTTTCTCCTGGAATTGGAATACCAGTATTTTCTAATGCAATACCACCAAATACTGCCCAATAACCATAAGTATGTGCTAATTCCTTAATTTGTTCTAATGAAAAAAGTTTCATGATGATATTTTCTGTGATAAGGAAAAACTAACTAATCATTCACCATAGATAATTATTACTTGATAAGCGGGCATCCGACAACCTCAAATTAATTTTGAGTTCGCAAATACCCGCAATTGAAGTTAAAAGTTTGATGCTTAATTGTAAATTTAACAGCAAAAAAGCTTGATTTTTTTCTAGGGAAAAGAATAATTTCTCTTTGAATTTTGCAAAACAAGTTAACCAACCTGAATTCGGGATAGATAAGTTAAAAACCTTATGCTTCCTTGCCAAACATAGCTTTTCTCATAGTTATGAGGTACAGTTTAGACTTGCCAGCCCCCGTGAAATAAATAGTGAAGCATTCCGTGACCTCCCACTACCCCTTAGTAAGGGGGATTTAGGGGGCTTTAATCTGAGCTATTTGTACCTCATTGATACCCGATGTAATTAATTGTAAATTATTAATTATTAACTATATGTATCTAATAAAGTTTGTAAACCTCCTTCAAAACCACTACCTACAGCATTAATACGCCATTCATCGTCTTTATTATATAATTCTGCCATTACCACTGCCGTTTCAATGGAAAAGTCTTCGGATAAGTCGTAACGCAAAATTTCTTCTTTGGTTTGCACATCGACTAGACGAATGTAAGCGTTAGTAACTTGACCAAAATTTTGTTTTCTTTTATCTGCTTCATAAATTGTGACGCTAATTACGACTTTACTTACATCAGCAGGTACTTTTCTCAAATCAACGATGACACCCTCATCATCACCTTCACCTTCACCTGTGCGATTATCTCCTAAAAGTTTAATCGATTGATCAGAATCGGGACTAACTAGGTTATTGTAAAAAATAAAATGTTTATCAGATACTAACTTGTCATTTGCACCCAGGAGGAAAACCGATGCATCCAAATCAAAATCATTGCCTGTATCGGTAACATTTGTATCCCATCCTAAACCGATGAATCCGGCTGATAAGCTAGGTGCAACTTTTTTTAACGAAACTCTTTGTCCTTTTTGTAGTGAAATAGTCATAGTTTAATCTTATGAAATTTAGTGATCTTATTAATCAATTATCACCTCAAGCCCACAGTTTAACTTCTCATCCTGAGATTAACCCTGAATTGGATAACATTATGCCTATTGATGAGGCACATCCAAATAGTTTGAGCTATATTGAGGGCGATCGCTTTGCTAAAATGGTAGATATAACCACCGCTTCTGCTCTCATCTTACCATTAGATTCTAGCTTACAAGATCTGGCTATCAAGAGAAAAATTGCCTGGTTATCCTCACCTTCTCCTCGTCTCGCTTTTGCACAGGTATTAAATCTTTTTTATCAACCTTACCAACCTTCACCGCAAATACATTCGACTGCTGTGATTGCGGATGATGTGAAATTAGGCAAAAAAGTGGCGATCGCTGCTAATGTGGTAATTGAGTCAGGAGTGACTATCGGAGATGATGTTTGTATTTATCCCAATGTCGTGGTTTATCCTCACGTAACAATTGGCGATCGCACTTTACTGCACAGCAATTGTACCATTGAAGAAAGAACCCACATTGGTGCTGATTGTGTCATTCATAGTGGTGCCGTAATTGGAGGAGAAGGCTTTGGTTTTGTTCCTATCTCTGAAGGTTGGTATAAAATGCCTCAGTCTGGTTATGTCATTTTAGAGGATGGGGTAGAAGTCGGTTGCAATAGTACTATTGATCGTCCTGCGGTGGGTACAACCAAAATTGGTAAAAATACGAAACTCGATAATTTAGTCCATGTGGGACATAATTGTCAGCTAGGTGAAAATTCAGCTTTAGCGGCTCAAGTGGGTCTAGCTGGAGGTGTAAAAGTAGGTAATCGGGTTATTTTAGCAGGACAGGTAGGGGTGGCAAATCAAGCTCAGATAGGAGATGGTGCGATCGCATCTGCACAAACAGGAATTCATAGTGATGTCAAAGCGGGGGAAACCGTATCAGGTTCACCAGCAGTAAATAATAAATTATATCTCAAGGTTTCGGCTATCTATAAAAAGTTACCAGAGATTTATAAGACGGTGAGGCAATTAGGTAAAAGTCTTTAGCGGAGAGAGATTAGCCGAAAGATAAATTGATGAATTCATTACAGTACAAGCTTTATAATGGTTGGCAACGCCTTGCGTCAATTATCAAATAGTCATGCTAAATAGGCAAGCAAAATGTCTTCTATTAAATTATCAAGGCTATCAAATTAATGAGCAACTCAAGATGATTTGCGTAAAATGAGAGAGAAATTATTCGCTGGCATAGTTATTTTATTCTCTAAAACAAAATTATTGTCATTAGCAATAGACTCAATATCCTCCCAATTACGCACTCCCCATGTTCCATCTTGAGTTTGTAAATATCGATCGAATTCTTGATTACTAAGAGCAGTATGTTGATTATTTATTTTATAAGGGCCATAAAGATAAACTAGACCATTAATCGGTAAAATTTCTTTCGCACCTTTTACTAAACCTAAATAAGCTGACCAAGGTGAAATGTGAATCATATTAATACAAATAATTACTTTTATTCCTCTGGATAATAAAGGTTGATGCCAAAGCTTTTTAATCACATCAATACATAGAGGTACTTCTATATTCTCCGTTGGACAATCTTCTTTCCATGCATTAATACTAGCAATACATTCTGATTGTTTATCCGAAGGTATCCATTTTTGCTCTGGAAAATGAGGTGCAAAAAATAATGAATGTTCTCCTGTACCACTAGCAATTTCTAAGATATTACCCTTGTCAGGAATTATTTGTTCCAATATTTCTAAAATGGGTTGGCGATTACGATTAGTAGCAGGAGCATATTTTTTAGTCATGTTTTAAATAAAAATATATAGCAGTTTCTATATTAATTGAGGTGTAAAATATAGTTTCAATCCAGTTTAATTTATTAGTTGCTTCGATTATATAGATTACACCGTAGCTTTTATATAATTAATATCTTTTGGATTTATCCAACAGATATATTCGCAAACATTTTGGTAATTATCAATTCTCAATTCTGATAACACCTATCCTCACCATTTAACTTTTTTAGCAAAACCTAACCAATTTTATCCTTTTACAAATAAAAAATAAGGTGAGCATTGCCCACCTTATTTGTGTTAAATAAATTAGTAAACCTTGTTTACATCATTCCAGGCATTCCCATGCCACCCATTCCAGGCATTCCCATACCGCCCATTCCAGGCATTCCACCACCCATATCAGGAGCAGCAGCTTCAGGAGCAGGTTTTTCCACAACTAATGCTTCGGTGGTTAAGACTAAACCAGCAATAGAAGCAGCATTTTGTAAAGAAATACGTACTACTTTAGCAGGATCAACAATACCAGAAGCAATGAGGTCTTCGTATTCATTTGTTAAAGCATTGTAACCGATATTAAAAGCAGATTCTTTAACTTTTTCGATAACGACAGAGCCTTCAACACCAGAGTTATCAGCAATCTGACGTAAAGGTGCTTCGATCGCTTTAATGACAATACTAGCACCAATTTTTTCTTCTGCTACGGTCATGGTATCTTTTAATGCTTCAACTTTACTAGCCAAATGAATTAAAGTTGAACCACCACCAGCAACGATACCTTCGTCTACAGCAGCTTTGGTTGCATTAAGAGCATCTTCGATACGTAATTTACGTTCTTTCAATTCGGTTTCAGTAGCTGCACCGACTTTAATTACCGCAACACCACCAGCTAATTTAGCGATGCGCTCTTGTAATTTTTCAGCATCATAGTCAGAATCAGTTTCTGCTAATTGCTTACGAATTTGACCGACTCTTTTTTCGACATCGGCGGTATTACCACCTTCAGCAACAATGATGGTATTGTCTTTTTGAATAGTAACTTTACGGGCAGTACCGAGCATATCGGGGGTTAAAGCATCTAAAGTTAAACCAATATCTTCAGAAATAACACTACCACCTGTTAAAATAGCAATATCTTCTAACATTGCTTTACGACGATCACCAAAACTAGGAGCTTTAATCGCTGCGGCATTAAGTACACCTCTAGCTTTATTAACAACTAAAGTAGCTAATGCTTCACCGTCTAAATCTTCAGCAATGATTAATAAAGGCTTACCTTCACGAGCAACACCTTCTAATACAGGTACTAAATCTGCGATCGCACTAATTTTTTTATCAGTAACTAGAATTAAAGGATTTTCAAATTCAACGATTTGTTTTTCTTGATCAGTTACAAAGTAAGGAGATATATAACCTCTATCAAGTTGCATACCTTCTACAACATCTAGTTCAGTGGCTAAAGACTTAGACTCTTCTACGGTAATGACACCATCTTTAGTAACTTTTTCCATTGCCGTCGCAATCATTTTACCAATTTCTTCGTCATTACCAGCAGAAACGGTAGCTACTTGGGATATTGCATCACCTTGAACAGGTTGGGCAACTGCGGAAATTTCACTAATCAATAAAGCGATGGCCTTATCAATACCACGACGTAAAGCGACGGGATTAGCACCCGCAGCAACGTTTTTTAAACCTTCGTGAATAATTGCTTGGGCAATAACGGTAGCGGTAGTAGTACCATCACCCGCGATATCTTTAGTTTTAGAAGCAACTTCTCTGACTAGTCTCGCACCAGTATTTTCGAGGGGATTTTCTAATTCGATTTCTTTGGCAACACTAACACCATCTTTAACTATTTCAGGTGCACCAAATTTTTTTTCCAATAATACATTTCTTCCTTTGGGACCAAGGGTTACTCTAACTGCGTTCGCTAAAGCGTTTACACCTTGTTCGAGAGATTTACGAGATTCTTCTTTAAAGGAGACAATTTTAGCCATAAAGATTTCTACTGTAAAAACACAATGTTTAATTTTATATTCATACATAAATTTAGCACTCTTAGTGGTTGAGTGCTAATACGGTTATCTGCACCTTTTGTTTTAAATTCAATTTACTTCATGCAATCATTTAAACTCTTAGGGTATTTGGCTATCAGCTATCAGATTTTGAAATTTTTTATGGATAATTTATCTTCTTACAAGTCTGTGATTAAGCTTTGAACTTTCTTAACACGAATGTATAATAGTGAATAAACAATAAACATCGAATGCTCAAGAGTGATTTATTAATTTACCGTTATAGTGGTAATACAATTATTCCTAAAAAATTACCTTTATCGTCTCAGAATATTAATTTAGCTGTAGAAATGATTGATTGTTTCCATCGATGTCAGGGTAAAACTCAAGGGGATTTAGACCAAGCATTACTTGAGTTAGAAGGGGACAGTCCGGATTATCGACTCAAGCGTGGATTAGCTCATATACTCAAGAATAGTTTTACACAATTTGCGATCGTCAGTCCTCTTTTGCCTTCTCTACTTCGGGAAAGAGTTTTTGCTTTTGCTGCTTCTAAGCCTAGCATACCTGATAATAAAAGTCAGACAGTAAATGCGATCGCATCTAGTTTGGGTATGGAATTAGAAAAAGAAATATTACCCCATGAAATCGTTCAAGGATTATATGCTGACTTACAAGAAAATAGAATTCTCACCGAATTTGATGAACCAACACCTGAAACATTAATTCATCGTTATAACTTATCTCAAGTACAAGGTATTTTTTATCGTGCCAGTCATATTACCATTCACGCCCATCGAAATGATCCCGGAGAATACAAACTATTGTTTCGCTACCTTAAGTTATTTCAACTCATCTCTTATATAGAAGGGGATGCTGATACAGGCTTCACTATCACTATAGACGGACCTACCAGTTTATTCAAAGCTAGTACTCGATATGGGTTAGCTTTAGCGAAAATGATACCTGCGTTGTTGCATGTCAAAAAGTGGAAGCTAGAAGCACAACTGAAAATCAAGGATAATTATAGTAAAAAAGAGAAATTGTTATCTTTTCATCTTGATCAAGGTTGTGGTTTAGTCAGCCATTATCAAAACAACTCAACCTATGACAGTATGTTAGAGCAATCATTTGCTAATCGATGGAAAAAATTGAACAGCGAATGGAAACTAGAAAGAGAGGTTGATTTAATTCCCTTGTTTGGTAGTGTAATGATTCCCGATTTTCGTTTCGTACATCCTGATGGTAGAAATTTTTTATTAGAAATTATTGGTTTTTGGCATCCACAATATTTGCAAAAAAAATTTTATCAAGTTAGAAAAGCCGAAAGAGATGATTTGATTTTAGCGGTTTCTGAACGTTTAAATTTACAAAAAGCAGGGGTCAATTTCGATGATTTACCCAACCGACTTGTGTGGTTTAAAAATAAACTTGCTCCCCGTGATATTTTACACATACTAAACCAAAAATAGCGTTCTCTGACTTTATTCTCTTAACTTTTTACTTTAGTTATTTAGTTAACCTGAATGACCTCAGTTCGACATAAAATGATTCGTTAACACAAACTGGGAGAAGGGATTTATGGGGTGAGAGAAGTATTTTCAATTGATTTATTTAAATTCAGAAGTGAAATTGATACTCATTTTCAATTCTATCTACGCAAAATCATGATCATTCAATGTTTTTTACATCGAACTCAAGTGAATTGGGAGTAAGCAAAGAACTTGATGCTTTTGTGCCAAATAATTATTTTTTATTGATGAAATAGTTGATAATTAGACTTTGTGACTGTCGAGTAAATCGTTAATTATTCATTATTCTCTGTACCAATGATCATTTTGCACCAAAGTATGACATAGCCAATCATCCTCAGTGTGAGGATAATCTAAACGATAATGCCCACCTCTACTTTCAGTACGAAAGTTGGCACTTTTAAGAATTAAATAACCGATGTCTAATAAATTCAATGTTTCGGCTGCTAATTTTAATTGTTGTTCAATATTCTCTGTTGCCAATTGATAACTTTGAGTCGAAGATATATTTAATATTAATTTGCTGATGGATAATTGCTCAAATTGTTGATGCCATTGTTTGACTTGTGCGATCGCATTTTCTAATCCTTCTTTAGTTCTACAGATTCCTGCACCTTCCCAAATAGTAAAAGGCAACTGCTCTCTAATTTCATGAATAATAATCATCTCTTGATCATAATCAGAATTGATGACCTCATATTCAGAGACACTTTCAGTTGAACCTGCCATAGTTTCGAAACAAATATGACGGAAACTCTCCCCAAAGACAACACATTCTAATAAGGAATTACTAGCTAGACGATTAGCACCATGAACACCAGTATTTGCTGCCTCACCAATAGCATATAAATTTGGAATAGAGGTTTGATTTTCTATATCTACCGCAATGCCTCCCATCCAATAATGAGCGGCAGGGGAAACAGGTATGGGTTCAGAAAATAAATCCACTCCCCATTTTCGACATTTTTTAATAATATTAGGAAAACGATACTCTATTCGATCGCGATCGATGGGACGTAAATCAAGATATACTTTATCCGAGACTCGATTTTCATTGATTTTTTGTAAATGACTATAAATAGCTCGACTGACAATATCACGAGGAGCTAATTCACCTTTAGGATGATAATCAAAAGCAAATCTTTTTCCTTCTTTATCAATTAAGTGAGCTCCTTCTCCTCGCACAGCTTCACTAATTAAAAAACGAGGTGCATTGGGTACATTTAAAGCCGTCGGATGAAATTGAACAAACTCCAAATCTCTGACAATGACTCCACTACGCCATGCTAAAGCTACTCCATCTCCTGTACTTACTTGAGGATTAGTTGTATGGGCAAAAACTTGTCCTCCTCCTCCCGTCGCTACGATAACTCCTTGAGAGGATAGCCAGTTAATTTGTTGATTGTGTAGCAAACAAATACCTTTACATTCATTTTGATTATGATCTATCCATAAATTTAAAGCATAGGCTTGTTCATAAACTTGAATATGTTTGCTATTTAATACTTGTTGTCGTAAAATAGAGACGATCGCTCTTCCCGTCGTATCAGCCGCATGAAGTACCCGCGGAAAAGAATGAGCAGCTTCTAAGGTCATTGCTAATTGTCCATTACTGTGATCAGGCGAGCCTGTCGGTACGCCATCGAAATCTACTCCCATTTGAATTAGAGATCTAATCGAATCAATAGCATTTTCTACTAAATATTGAACCGCATTGCGATCGCATAAACCAGCACCAGCCTTGATTGTGTCTTCTAAATGTGACTGTGGGGAATCATTTTTATCAACAGCCGCAGCAATACCTCCTTGAGCCCAATCACTTGCACCTATTTTTAATTTGTCTTTTGTAATAAGAGCAATGCTTAAGTTTTTTGGTAGGCATAAAGCAGCATACAAACCAGCTGCACCAGAACCGATTATGATAATATCAAAATTAACAGCAGAAAGAGATTTATCGTTCAAAATTTTATTAATACCATTACCGATAGTATTATTTTAATCTTAGTGGTCATTTTAACCAATCAAGTGAAACTTTTTCATTATTAGTAATCCGTCAAGTTTGAAATAATAGATTATGGTAGCAGAAGAGAAGGAAGTTCGGAGGTGGGAGAGAAAGTTTTTTGTTAGAGTTTTGAATGTGACTGCTCATCCGTCAAAACAAAATTGCCAGAATACTAGTTATTCTTAGAGGTTATCAGAGCAAGTATCAAATATTCTGTTTTCGCTCCCTAAACCCCTCCATTTGGGATAACTTTCCTCTCTTCCCTCCCCCTCCAATTGTGGGTTAGAGGGCATTCTCACCAGTGAGCGACACTTTTCAAATGTCCTCTTCACTTTTTTACAAACCTTGAGATCAAGAGTCCGAAAATTACTATATAGCAGAGAACGGGTTGATTAAAATATTCATGATTTCTAAAAATATTGCTATGTCGAGATTTTAACCTTTGTCCTTTGCTATAGGATCAAGGATTTAATAAAATAGTAGAATTAATCGAACAATCTTTGAGAATATAAATTCGCAACAGAAAAAGTTTACCAAGTTATTTTGTCCTCATTCCATAGAATATTTTCCTTGTTAACTTAAAATCCCAAACCTTTATGATTTGGTTGAGAATATTTTAAATTTAAACATCAATAACTGTAATCCAGTCTTGATATTCAGGAACTTTATATTCATTGATAGCGGTCAATTTATCCTTAATGCTTTGAGTAATCTTCTTTTCTTGAGGAAGATCATAATTTTCCACTTGTTTAATCGGAGTTACTTTGGCAGCGGTACCACATAAAAACATTTCATCAGCAATAAATAACTCTGTTTTATCTATTTCTCGCTGTTCTACCTCAATACCCAAATCTTTAGCAATAGTCATGACACTATCTCTGGTAATGCCTTCTAAAACATCTTGATTAACACCAGGGGTGATCAGTTTATCATTTCTAACCATAAAAATATTCATTCCTGTGGCTTCACAAACTTTACCTTGGGAATTCATTAAAATAGCTTCATCAAAACCACTATCAACGGCTTCTGTCTTTGCTAAAGCGGAGGTGATATAAGCTCCACTGATTTTACCTCGCAGCGGCAAACTACGATCTTCTTGACGATACCATGAACTAATACGACAACTGACACCATCGGCAGATAAATAGTCTCCCATATTTAAACCATACACAAAAAAGTTCTTTTCAATATTATGTAATCGAGGAGCAACTCCTAAATCAGATGTATAAACAAAAGGACGAATATAAAAAGGTTGAGTGGGTTTATTTTTGGAAACAAAATCCTTGATGATGATTTCTATTTTGTCGGCAGGTAAATCATAGTGTAGATACTTTGCACTATTACTTAATCTTTGACAATGACGCTCTAAACGAAATAATAATACCTGATGTGGATTTTCTGGGTTGATTGTACCTCTTAAGCCACCGAAGGCACCCGTACCGTAGTGTAAAGCATGAGTAGCGATCGAAATATTTGCTTCTGTAAAGGGAATAAACTTGCCTTCAAAGTAGGCGGTAGGTAAAAAATCATGCATGATTTACAATCTAATAGTCTTGTCAGTAGGAAAATTATATAGATCAGTTTATCGTATCATTAAAAATTTACCTTTGGTACATAACATAAATATACAGATCAAAAGTACATAACTACTGTCTTTTTCCTCTTAAATTTCCCTTTTTTAGTCAATTGAAATTGCTAATCTGCATTAAATTGAAAAATATCAAGAAAAATTTTATTTATTCAAAAGCTTATCTATCAAAGGATAGAAGTTTTTCCTAATTAGTCAGATTAGATATTTTTAAAAGTTTTTTGGGATAGGGTGATCAGTTTTCGATCGAGACTGGGTATTGTAATTACAGAGAGAAAAACAAAATTTTAAATCAAATCAAATCACTGGAGCAAAAATATGAAACCTGAAGTAACTTTAAAGTATTTAGCATATATCCCCAACAAGAAGAATCAAGATGAAGGTTTTACCTTAATCGAATTATTGGTTGTAGTAATTATTATCGGTGTATTAGCAGCTGTTGTCTTACCTAACCTTTTAAACCAAGTTGGTAAAGCTAGAGAAACCGAAATCAAAAATGCAGCTGGTACCGTTAACCGTAGCCAACAAGCATACCACTTTGAGCGTCGTTCTTTTGCTACTACCTTAACCCAATTAGGTTTGCAAAATGCTTTGACTAATAGTGACTACTTAGATGATCCCACCCCTGTCACCATCGGTAGTATTGCAAATGGTTCAACTGTCATTACTAACAGTGCTACTGCGATTACTGATGGTACTCGTGCTTATTCAGCTGCGATCGATTTTACTGCAGCTGATTCTACCTATGACTTGATCCTTTGTCAATCAGATAACGTTATTACAACAGGTGTTCTACCTACCAGTGCTACCCAGTGTGGCGCAGCTAGTGCAGAAATCAAATAAGATTACAAAATCTATACATCTTGTACTAATATAAGTACAATAGACATCTCAAAAATATAATAATTTCAAAAATTTAGTATAATAAATGAAATATTGGAGACAAATAATATCAAGAAAAATGGACAATTATACTTGGACTTATATTGAAAATAATCCTCAAGAAACAAAGAGATTATTAGGAATTAATTATAAACAGTTGGAAGAGTTGATAAATTATATAAAATTGTTAGAGAAACAACAAAAAGAAGAAAAAGAAAAAAGGAAAAGAAATTGATGTTGTACTAAGCCATATTTTTTCTTAAAAATTGATTTTTTAGTCACTTTTGACGAATTGATAAGGCTTTAGGCGATCGCTATCATTTAGAAATTATATGGTTACAATGCTTATTGTAAATCAATTACAAATTTTTGGAGATGTCTATTATTCTTGCTCCTGAAAAAATGATTATAGATGTGGAGGATAATTAATAATTAATAATTAATAATTATCAAAAATTTGAACAAGAGAGTTATTTAATTTTGAAATTTTTACCCCGTTGGTGTCGTAATGAGAAGGAAGTCGAAAGTAAATTCATTGCTCAATTTCTGTTACCAATGTTAGGGTACAGTTACCAAGATTGGTATCAAGAAGTTAGATATAAAAATATTCGTTTCGATTTTCTGTTAATTCCCATGGGATTAAATAAAATACCATTCAAAATTAAGAGAAATGCCTATGTCATCATTGAAGCAAAACACCCTAAAGAAAAATTAGATGTTCACATTCCTAAGTTTAGGAGATATCTAAAAACTCTCAAGGTTAGATATGGTGTGATTACCAATGCTCAGGAAATTAGATTGTATAAATGCCAAAAAAATCATATTTATTTATTATTACAATGTGAGGGTAAAAATATTTATCAATATGTTGTTAAATGGAACAATATTATTGGTAAAGAAACCTTAATGAATCAAGTAAAGATGATCGCAAAAAGTAAGGGTTCGATCGTCAAAGATGATAAACTGTCAAACAAATATACAATTAATCAGTCTTCCTTTCAGACTTCTATTCAACCATTAAATAAGCAACAACAAATGAAAGTAATTGCAGTATATCACAACAAAGGTGGCGTGGGAAAAACGACGACTGTCGTCAATTTGGCGGCGGCATTAGCTCATCAAGGTGCAAGAATTTTGATTATTGATTTAGACAGCCAAGCAAATACTACTTTTGCGGTTGGATTAGCCAAATTTACTGACGAAATTGATGATGATTTAAAAGACTCTAATGTTATTCACTTAATCAAATCAAGTAAGAAATATTCTATTAAAGAAGTTGCTCGTAAAACCAGTTACAGTAAAGATAATATTGATGCTATTCCTGCTCATATTAACTTGATGAATGAAGAGAGAACTTTAGTGGATGTTGCGGCATCAAGAACGAGGTTAAAGTATAAATTAGCTGAGGTAAAAGATGATTATGATTATGTTTTTATCGACACTCCTCCTTCTTTGAATTTGTATGCCAAAATTGCGATTATTACGGCTGATTATTTAGTAATTCCCTCCGATTTAAAACCGTTTGCGAATGAAGGTTTAAAAAATGTTAAAAGTTTCATCGAAGAGATTAATGATGATAAGGAAGCCTTTGGTTTTAAACCAATTAATGTATTGGGGGTTTTACCGAGTAAAATTTCTGGAAATGCTAAGTTTAATCAGTATACTTTACCAAAAAGAAGAGATAGTATAATCGATCGATATAATTTGCCTTTATTTGAAACTAATATTTATGAAAGAGATGATTTAGCTAAAGCTTTCGATAAGACAATTTTTGTGGGAGATTTAGAAATACCTGATCCAAAATCAATTTTTGAATTCAAAGCAGATTCAATGGCAGCAGCAGAATTTGAAGCTCTAGCTTTAGAATTAAAAGAGAAATTAGGGGAATAAATAATTGAGAATTGAGAATAATATTTTTGAATAAAAGATAAATTAATTATGACTTTTAAGACATCTTTGGTTGATATTGATAAGATAACATCTCCAATAAAGCGATCGCATTTTTCTGAAGCTGATTTAGAGAAATTAGCTCAATTAATTTTACAATTAAATGGTATTGTTCAACCTCTTGTCGTGAAAGAAGTTTCTCTAGAAAAATACGAAGTAATAGAAGGCGATTTTCAGTTTTATGGAGCTTTAAAAGCATGGGAAATAGATGATGATTTTGAAATGATTAGAGCTTTTATTGTTAATGAGCAAGAAAATAAGTTAGTTGAGCAACAAATTAATTTATTAGGGCAATTAAATAGTGATAATAACAGCAGTAATCAGTTAGAAAATAAAGTAGAAATTATAAGTAATTCTAATTTAGAAATAAGAGTAGATAATTTAGAAAATAGACTCCATAGATTAGCTGAAATTTCCGAAACTAATTTAGATAAGCAAGTTAAAGCTCTAGAATGGCAAATCAAAAAAATTAATGAACAAATGCCCAGTAAATTAGACTTGTTAAAAAGTTTTAATGAACTTGAAGCTGAAAAATTAATTTATCCTCTCCAATCTGCGGGTATCAACTCTAAAGAAGTCGATAAAATTATTACTTGTATTGTTGACCAAAGAAAGAAAAAACCATTTAATTCTTTAGTCGATTTGATGGAAAGAAGTAAAGTCAGTCAAGGTAAGAAAAAAGTTAGATTAATTACTGAAGCAAAACTGATTAAAATTATGGATTGTTGGGCAAAAACAGCTTTTTCTTTATAATTTCTTAACTATAGTATTTGTGATTATTATAGGGTAAACTAATTGGAAATTGTTAAGTAAATAATTAATTTCAACGGGAGTATCCCACTTTTGCACTAAGCACAAATACTCAATTTAATCTGACTA
>JAALKG010000067.1 GCA_011088145.1 Cyanobacteria bacterium MH1_Bin12
ACCTTCTTTTGTCATGAGTAACTATACTTATTGTAAAAATGGGATGCTCCCGAATTAAGTGGGCTGTTTCTTTTTTTCTTACCACCTTATTGTTCGCAGATGAATAAGGTAGAGTTAGAATCGCAACATCTCAAAAAAGATGAATTAGCAGGTCAAATGTTTGAGTCAGAACAAGAATTAGCTTGCCATGTAATTTGGGGACTAGAATCGAGAGGAGAACAAGGTGGACATCAAGTTGAATTTGTCAATTTGAAATCGGCTTAACTATTTGTTACATAACTATATTTTATTTCCCTGACCTACTTAAGACTAAAGAATATTTTTGATACATTAGTAGTTAATGTCAAACGATTTTAAATAAACAGTTTGAAAATTTAATTAATATTAGTTGAGGCTAAATTACTGTGGATATATTACGTATCATTCTTTCAATTATTCTTCCCCCTGTCGGTGTCTTCCTTCAAGTAGGTTTTACTAAACAGTTTTTCATCAACGTTCTTTTAACTTTATTAGGATATATTCCTGGTATTATCCACGCAATCTGGATTATTTTAAAAGTATAATCGTCATTTTTCTTTATCAATTTTATTTGATTTTTACCAATCAAATAGAATATGTCTGATGTGAATAAAAATCACTTTTATTTTAAAAAGATTTCAGAAGTAGTCAACTTTTTAATTCTCAATCTACATTAGACGTAAATGATAGTTGGATAGCAAAGGACAAAGCAAAAGGGTTAAAACCTTGCATCGTAATACTTTCAGGAATCATTAAGGTCTCAATAAACCCGTTCTCTGCTATATATAGAAAAATTAGTATTTTTAATACCTTACCAAGAATACAAAATAAACATAAATAATTTCCCAAAGAGATGTTGCATGCAACATCTCTACTTTATGGGAAAAATTTACTTAATTTTATTGATCAGCTTTCACACATTCTTCGATCAAAGGTGCTACTTGATCAATATCTTTCCAACCTAAAATATTTGTTTCTTTTTTCTCTAAGTTTTTATAGCTACGGAAAAATTCCGCAATTTCTTCTAAACGATGAGGAGCAATATCTTTCATTGATTTAACATGATCATAGCGAGGATCTTCTGCGGGTACACATAAAATCTTCTCATCTCGATCGCCACCATCGATCATTTCTAACATACAAACGGGACGAGAAGCAATAACACAACCGGGGAAAGTAGGTTCATCCATCATCACCATACCATCAAGAGGATCGCCATCATCAGCTAAAGTATTGGGTACGAAACCATAATCAAAAGGATATTTCACCGAAGAGAATAACACTCTATCTAAGATAAAGGCATTCATATCCTTATCAAATTCATATTTATTTTTGCTACCGCCAGTAATTTCGATTAAGACATTAATAATACCTGATTCAGGTTGTGCGGGAATTCGAGATAAATCCATTTTTGATTTTTTCCTTTTAATTATTTTATATAAATACCGTTATCATTTAACCATAAAATGAATAATCAATAATTAATAATGGATAATTAAGGTTCGATTCTTTCAATAAAATCTAATGTACCGTTATTGGGAATCAAAGATTGTTCAAAGAAGTCGGCAATATTATTTTCCTCGTCCCCAACAATTACTTTAGATCTATGACCTGTTAATATAACTTTATTGCGATCGCATTGTTCGTAAGCATAGATAATTAAAATATCTCCTTTTTCACACAATAAAGCGGCACCACCATTAGGACAGATTTCTTTACTTCCTCTTACCCCCGGAATCGCATAGGTTGACCAACGCTGGGCATTATTGAGGTTAATGATATCCACTTCTTCTAAAGGTAAGATACCCACTTTTTCCATTAAATCTGGATCGATAGAAATACTACCAACATAGTCAACATTAGCTGATGTAACTCTGACTCTGTGTAACTTAGCGTGCATCAATCGAATGATATTCATGAGATTTAGGAAAAATTATATGGAGCTAATTATCTTTAGGGGGATTTAAACTTATTCTACTCAAATGTTGGATCAAGTCTAACATTGACTTATTTACTATAGTGAATAGTTAAGTTATTTTTTCGACTGTCAATCTAAGTGAAGAAGTAATAATCAATTATCAATAATCAATTACTTAGATACAATAGGCAGTATTTAGTAGTAAATTATAAAAAGCTCATATATTTAAGAGTAAGGGCAAATAGCGATCGTCAAACTGGAGAAGAAATTAACAATGGGAAGAGTCGTAGGTATAGATTTAGGTACAACTAACTCAGTAGTAGCAGTAATGGAAGGAGGAAAACCATTAGTTATTCCCAATTCCGAAGGTAGTCGTACCACCCCTTCTGTCGTTGGTTTCAACAAAGAAGGAGAATTAGTAGTAGGGCAAATGGCAAGACGACAAGCCGTTTTAAACCCTCAAAATACCTACTATGGACTCAAACGTTTTATGGGACGCAGATATAGTGAACTGAAAGAACCCAGTAAACGTGTACCTTATACAATTCGTCGGGATGAAGCCGATAACATAAAAATTCGTTGTCCTCGTGTCAAAAAAGAATTTGCCCCAGAAGAAATTTCGGCGATGATTTTACGTAAATTAGCCCAAGAAGCGGAAAGATATTTAGGAGAAGAAGTCACGGGTGCAGTTATTACCGTACCTGCTTATTTTAATGATGCTCAACGTCAAGCCACCAAAGATGCGGGAAAAGTAGCGGGCTTGGAAGTTTTGAGGATTGTTAATGAACCGACAGCGGCTGCCCTTGCTTACGGTTTAGAAAAAAGACGAGCAGAAAAAGTCTTAGTTTTTGACTTAGGTGGAGGTACTTTTGATGTTTCCATTCTCGAAGTGGGTGATAGTGTCTTAGAAGTTCGGGCCACCAGTGGTGATACTCAGTTAGGTGGTAATGATTTTGATAACAAAATTGTCAATTATCTAGCCGAAGAATTTTTAGAAAAAGAAGGTGTTGACTTAAGACGCGATCGTCAATCTTTACAAAGGTTAACAGAAGCCGCCGAAAAAGCTAAAATTGAACTATCGGGAGTTAGTACTTCGGAAATTAACTTACCCTTTATTACCGCTACCGAAGATGGTCCTAAACACATCGAAACAACCCTTTCTAGAGCTAAATTTGACGAACTGTGTGGGGATTTAGTCTCCCGTTTACGCCGTCCGATTCAACGAGCTTTAAAAGATGCAGGTTTGAGTCCTGTACAAATAGATGAAGTGGTATTGGTGGGAGGTTCAACTCGCATTCCCATGGTACAAGAACTGATTCGTAGTTTTATTGATATCGAACCCAATCAAAATGTTAATCCAGATGAAGTTGTAGCAGTCGGTGCAGCCGTACAAGCAGGAATTTTAGGTGGCGAGGTCAAAGACATCTTACTTTTGGATGTGAGTCCTTTATCTATTGGTGTAGAGACCATTGGTGGTGTAAGCAAAAAAATTGTACCTCGTAATACAACTATTCCCGTACGTCGCTCTGATATATTTTCTACCTCCGAAAATAATCAAACTTCAGTGGAAATTCATGTGGTACAAGGGGAGAGGGAAATGGCGAATGATAATAAATCTCTCGGACGTTTTAAGTTAACAGGAATTCCCCCTGCTCCTAGAGGTGTGCCTCAAGTGCAAGTATCTTTTGATATTGATGCTAATGGGATTTTACAAGTAATTGCGAGAGATAAGACCACTGGCAGAGAGCAAAGTATTATTGTTCAAGGGGCATCAACTCTTTCTCAAGTTGAGATAGACAAAATGGTTACCGAGGCAGAGGAATTTGCCAGACAAGATCGAGAAAGAAGAGATCGAGTAGAAAAACGCAATCGTGCAAAAGCTTTAACAGATCAAGCTCAACGGAAATTAAGAGAAGTAACCCTTGATTTTGGTTCTCAGTTTACCACTCCTTATCGTCGGGATGTGGAAAATCTCTGTACGGAAATTTTGGATAGTTTAGAAAAAAATGACGATCGTCGTTTAGATAGAAGTCAGGCTGATTTGGAAGATGTTTTATATGAGTTGAATCGAGAAGTCAGATTACAATATCAGGATGAAGATGATAGTTTATTTGAGTCCATTAAAAAGACTTTCATTGGTGATGAAGATGATGATTATGACTACAATTACAACGTGAGAGATAGTCGTAATGTTTATCGTAATCCTGATGGTAATTTATATGGTGGCACTCGAACTCCTATTCGTGGAGATTATGGAGATAGAAATTATTCCTCTTCCTCTAATGGTGGTGATTATCCCTATAGCGGTAGTAGTGTTTCTCGTCCCTCTTCCTCTGTTCCTGCAACTCGTCGTTCACCTTCGACACCTCGCCCTTCTAGTTCTCCAACTGGTCGAGATTCTTCTCGTCGTTATGATGATTATCCCCCAGAAGGCGATCTCACTCAAGATGCAGCACTTCGCGATCGTCGTTACCGAGTAAGTAAAAAACGGGATATTCCTTATGAAAATGATTGGGATGATGATGATGGTTGGTTCTAAGGATAATTAATAATTAATAATTATTTCTGTTCACTAGTTAATTAAGATGGCGACAAGTCTATCATAATGGATAGAACTTTTTGTTAACAGTCATGAATCAAGAGACGATTAATCTACTTCTGATTGATGGAGTGGAAAGTAATTACTATCGAATCAATCTGCTTCTCAAGCAAATAAATCATACCCAGTTTGACTTAGACTGGGTCAGTGATCTTGAACAAGGTTCGATCGCTAAAACGGTAATTTTAATTACGGATAATCCTGAAAATGGAAGAAAAGCCTTAACTGAGGGCATTACCGATTATTTAATCGAAGATCAATTAACTTCTGTTCTATTAGAGCATTCTCTACGTTTGTCTATTGCTTGTAGTCATAAAACAAAACAGTTAGAAAAATGTAAGATCAATTATGAATTGATGATCGCACAAAATCGGGAACAAGAACAAAATCAAATAGCAGAACTGTTACATAATATTTTTGATAATTCTACTGATGGTATTCTTATTATCGATCAAAAAGGTGTAATTGTTTTTGGTAATAATAGAGCAACTGTTTTGATGAATCAACCCTTATACCAACTAAGTGGTAAAGATTTTAGTTTACCTATTAGTATTGGTCAAAATGTAGAAATTAAAGTTGTTGCCGATGACCAAAAATTAAAAACCTTAGAAATAAGTAAAGGTGAAACTCAGTGGAATGGAGAATTCGCATATGTTGTTATTATCAGAGATATTACCCTACAAAAACGTCAAGCAAAAAAATTACAATATTTTAATGAACATTTAAAAGAACTAGTTCTGAAAAAAACCGAGGCATTACAGCAATCAGAAAGTATGTTTCGTCAATTAGCAGAAAAGATTGATAGTGTTTTTTGGATTTCGTCGGTACAAAATAATCAGGTCATTTATGTTAGTCCTCGTTATGAAGAAATTTGGGGACGTTCTTGTGAAAGTCTTTATAGTCGATCGCAATTGCTGTCAATGTCTATATTAGATTTAGAATATACTCTTACTGCTGAGACATTACAACAAAGAACTCAATTAATTATCGAAAAAGGTTCGATTTGTTTTTCAACTTCCCATAAACGTCAAGATAATCAAATCATAGAACTAGTGGTTAGTGTGAACTACATCCCCGAATTTGATTTGATTGTTGGTTTTCTGCAAAATGTTACTGATCAAAATGCTGCCCATAATGCTGTAATTGAAACCAATCAGAAAATGGCAGCAATATTTGCGGCTTTACCAGATTTATTCGTGACAATATCTGCTGAAGGTATTATTTTAGATTATAAAGTTTCATCTAGTTACAATAGTATCTATCTGTCTTCAGAAGGCTTTTTAAATCAAGCAATTGAGGAAGCTTTTCCTGATGATTTTTGTCAACAAACTTTTCAAGCGATCGCAAAATGTCAAAATACGAGAAAATTAGTACGATTTGATTTTCAGTTAATGGTTAACGGTAAAACAGAATATGACGAAGTGAGAGTAGTCTGTCTTAAAGAAAATACTTTCTTAATTAATATTCGTAATATTACTGACCTTAAATTAGCAGAATTTGCCCTCAGAACTAGTGAAAAACGTTATGCTCAATTGGCTGAATCATTACCAATTGGTATTTATCGTAATGATGTTGAAGGAAAATGCGTTTATGTAAACAAAAAGACTTGCGAACTGTTAGACATTTGTGTTGAAGAATGTTTAGAAGAAGGATGGATGACTCGTCTTCATCCTGAAGATGCCCCAAGAGTTTCTCAATCATGGCGTAAAGCTTTTGCTAACAAATCGTTTTGGCAAGATGAATATCGCTTTGTCCATGATGATGGCACTGTGGTGTGGGTCATCGCTAAATCTACCTTTACTTTTAACGAGCGAGGAGAAAATACAGGTTCAATTGGTGGTTTGACAGATATAACAGCAATCAAAGAGTTAGAGCCAAATTTGCAAGACAGTGAGGAAAAATTTCGACAAATTGCTGAATATATCAATGAGGTATTTTATATACTGTCATCGGATGGGCAAGAAATTTTATATATTAGTCCCACTTATGAAAAAATTTGGGGACTTAGTTGTGAGAGTTTATACCAAAATCCTCAAGAGAGATTAAATTTAATTCATTCAGATGATTTATTGTTATGGGAAAAGAATTTTAACATACTTAAACAAGGACAGGAAAAGTTTTTAAAGTATCGTATATTCAGAAAAGATGGTCATATTAAATGGTTAAGCGATCGCAGTTTTCCTGTTAAAGATGAAAATGGTCAGTTATTGCGTACTATTGGTGTCATCCAAGATGTTACTAGCGAAACCCAAGCCTTATTAAAATTAGAAAATAATCTCAAACTCGAAAAATGTCTAGAGCTAATTTCTCGGTATTTAATTAGTAGTCAAAAAATAAATCTGGATAATGTATTGGGTTCTTTTGGACAAACTATCAGTGCTAGTCGAGTATCTCTGACTTTGGTCGATCAGGAAAATTATCTCTTTCATAAAATTAATGAATGGTGCGATCGCAATACTTCATCAACTTTAGCATATTGGCAAAAAATAGACATTTCAAAATTATCTTGGTGGTGGAATCAATTAATCAATGAAGAAGAAATAATCATCTGTTCTGTGGATGAATTACCTGACCAAGCTTTAATCGAAAAAAAATTATTTTAGACTGCTGAGATTAACACCTTAGTTGCTATTCCTATCTACAATAATCAACAAAAATTGTGGGGATTTGTGACCATTGATGCCAGTAGTAATAATCAGCAACAATGGGGTGAACAAATAACTCAGTATCTTCATGTTTTCGCAGGTATTCTGTATACTTATCACGAGCGTCTCCAATCTTCCCAAGTATTAGGAGAACAACAAAAACGTTTGCGAGCAATTTTTGAACAGGCAGCAATGGGGATAGTCATCTTAACCACAGATGGTTATTTACAACAAGTTAACCAAAAATTTTCTACGATAATTGGTTTTTCTCAATCATCTTTGGTCAATAAACATTTCAGCGAATTTGTTTATACTGATGATCTTAAGTCTTATATTGATCCAACTGAAGATTTGATTGCTCGTAAAATCAATTATTACTCCATTGAAAAACGTTGTATCTCTGGCAATGGCAAAATTAAATGGATTAATATAACTGTTTCTCTAGTCAAAAAATTGAATGGTGAACCTGACTATTTAGTTGCCATCGTCGAAGATATCGATCAGCGTAAACAAGCAGAAATAGATTTAAAAGAAGCCAAAATAAATGCGGAACAAGCAAATCAGGCCAAGAGTTTATTTTTAGCAAATATGAGTCATGAGTTGCGTACTCCGTTGAATTCTATTCTTGGTTTTACTGAATTAATGGATTTTTCCTACGAACTCTCTGCTCGCCATAAAGACTATATTAAGACGATTAACGAATCTGGACAACATTTATTATCATTGATTAACGATATTCTCGATTTATCAAAAATTGAATCAGGAAAACTGGAACTAAATGTCAATTCTATTGATCTATATGCTCTTTTAGATTCTTTGGAAAGAATTTTTATGATTAAAGCCACAGAGAAAAATCTGGAATTTGATCTAATCAGAGAATCTCATTTACCTAGATATATCCAAACTGATCAGAGTAAATTGCGATCGATTCTCATTAATTTAATCGGTAATGCCATCAAATTTACCGACCAAGGTTACATAAGATTAAAAGTTGGAAATCCTGACTTAAAAACTAGCAGTGATGACCAATCTCTTCAATTGACTTGTTCTGAGGCCTCTTTGATTAATCTAGATTTTGCGATCGAAGATACTGGTATTGGTCTGAAAAAAAAAGAGTTACTATGTCTGTTTGAAATTTTCACCCAAGGTAAAGGAGGACAACAATCAGGAGTCGGTAGTGGTTTAGGTTTAGCTATTTGTAAGCGTTTTGTTAATTTGATGGGAGGAAACATTACCGTTTCTAGTCAAATCAATCAAGGTTCAACTTTTCAATTTAATATTATCTGTACCTTGGCAAAATCCATTCCTAGCAAGCAAATTGATAGTATGGAAAATCTAGTTATGGGTATAAAATCCCCTCAATCTCAATACCGAATTTTAGTTGTGGAAGATAATGATGATAATCGAAAACTAGTTAAAACCATTCTCGATTATGAAAATTTCATTATTAAAGAAGCAACCAATGGTAAAGAAGCCATTGAATTATTTCAAAAATGGCAACCAGATTTAATTCTCATGGATATTAGAATGTCAGAAATGTCTGGTGATCAGGGCATCAAAATTATTAGAAAAATTGAATCTACTAATGAATCTAAAGTGAAAATTATTGCTCTAACAGCTAGTGTATTTAATGGAGAAAAAGAACGTCTTTTATTTGGTTTCAATAATTGATATATTCTTTCAATTCTGAGAGTCACTTCATATTTGAAATTTTGATCATCAGCACAATTGTAAGTTGAACATATTCCGTGTATTTCTTTTTCCTCTAAAGCCTTTTCTAATGCTTCTTGACTATCATAGGCAACTACTTCTAAACGTAAATAAACATCATTAATTGCTTTTTTTACATTTGTGACCAAGGTTGTAAAATCATCTGTTTGAGTAGGTAAAGATTTAATAATACCTAAACGCATAACCAAAGACGATCGAATAGCGATGATATAAAGACTAACAGCTAACATAGTACCCATCAAAGCTTCGGTTAAAGCAACATCTGCCGCTCCTAATACGACATAAGCTAAAACGGCAACTGCCCCTAAAATTCCCCGAATAACGAGGGCATGATAAGGGTTAACTTCAATCATTAACATTAATGAAGATAAAGGTAATAAGGCAACGATAAGATAAATATATAGGTCATCCATCGGATTTTTCCTCCTGATTGTTGGCACTATATGCCAAGACGTAACCTAGCATGGTATTCCAGATGGTAAGGGAAATAATAGCAAGAATAAGTAAGGGTAATTCACTGGGAATTTTTAAACTCAAACCGACAACAATTAAAATTGAACCCAGAGTATCGGCAACGGAAAGACTATGTAATTTATAAAGAATCGATCGCTTTTGAAATAAAACAGGTGTTCCCCATAGCCAAAATATCAGTCCTGATATTAAACAAAAATAAGTTAAAAAATTGATCATAATTTTAAATTTTATCAATTAGAAAAGATACTTAATTAGATGATTTATAGAAATAAAAATGTCTTCCTCACTTCCAATTTTAAGGAGATTATAACAGGCAGAAAAGTCAGAATTTAGAAGTATTTTCGGCAAGATATTGTTAATTATTAATTGTTAATTATTAATTGCGTAGAATCATTTTCACCTATTTTTTTAAGTAAATGGGCAAGTAGCATAAGTCCTGCATTGCCAACGGTAATAATAATAACTCCCACAACTCCCATCATCCAATCATCTCTTAATACTGAAATAACTAAGGTGATTATGGAAACTTTACTAGAGATACTACTGACGGCTACCATTTTTTGCCAAACATTATCCTCATGCCATGTTTGATAGATAGGAATGAGTAAGGTTAAAATCATGATTATGAGAATTATATTCATTTTGTTGTTTTTTCTCGATTAATTTTCTGGACTTCATACCAACCTTCTTCTTGGTATTTGAGGACGATGGTTTTTGGAGTAAATGTAATTAAAAATATGTCTAAAAAAATAAAAATAGGTGGTCTTTCTCCTTCTACTTTTTCTAAAGTTAAACTTTCATATTTATGAGGGAAAAGGATGATTTCTACTGCTTCCAAATATGCTTGAGGAAAGGCAATAATAAGTTCTTTTAGTACGTTTAACCACTGTTTTAAATCATTTGCTTTTATTTTTGATCGAGGTATAATAAATGCGATCGCAATACCAATCATGATATTAGCAGGAGATAAGTCAGCGGTTAAGAGAAACCAAATTCCCAGACGAAACATTAAATGTAGGATCATAATTAATAATGAATAATTAAGAGGTTGTAAGAGCAAGTCTCAGATATTACGTTTTCGCCCCCTAAATCCCCCAAATTTAGGGGACTTTTTTCTTTTTTCCCCCATAATTGGGGGCTAGGGGGCATTTTCAATGATGAACTATACTTTTCAAACGTCTTTTAAATAATGTTTAATTATCCTGAGGGTAATACAAGCCAAAATAAGCCGATTACAGTTAAACTCATTACACCAATCAAATTGTTGATTTTTTCTAATCCACGAGGTAGATAAATAACAGTTTTTTTAATTACTAATAAATAAACAGTCCAACCAATTGCGATCGTCACTAAAGATTTAGTAATATTAGCAACTGTATAAGCAGAAGGATAGATAAGATTACTGGCAATTAAGCCGACTAATAAGAAAATTACTGCTAACCAAAAACCCTTATCTTGATTATTTTTTTGTTCCGATGAATGGGGTAAAAAGATAAACTTAGCAAAGGATATCGCTGTACCAACTGCGGCAATATTCATGACGATTAATTGCCATGATGCCAATCCTTTCAATGTTAATGTTTTGGTGACAAAACCTGCTAAAAATGGCATTCCAGCGATGGATAAACTGGCGACAGTTAAACCTAACCATAATTGATTACTAATTTTTTGGTGTTGTAATTCCTTCAGATTACGAGTCGGTAATGAACCTGACATTAAAAACAAAGACGATTTGACTAAGCCGTGACTAAGGGCATAAATACCAGCAGCAGAAGGAGTTGCCAAGACAAATCCTAACTGGGAAATCGTATGAAAGGCTAACATTCTTTTCACATCTTTTTCAAATATGGCATAAGTCACGCCAAAAATAGCCGTAGTAATGGCAAAAATACTAATTACCAGATCCATCTCATCCATTAACAAAGCCAGACGAATCAAGGGGTAAATCCCTGTTTTAATAACGATTCCAGAGAGCAAAACTGACTAAAGATATTTCATTGAGCAAGACAAGGTTTTAAAACACATTTTCTTGATCATTTTTAATTCATTAGTTTTTCTATTTCTTCTACTTCCAGAGTCGGATTATCTTTGGCTAATTTCATTACCCCCACTAACATTAATGCTTGGATAGAAAATCCAATGACGATCGCAGTTAGTATTACAGCTTGTGGTACAGGATCAGCATAACCACCCTGATGAGCCTCTGATAAAATAGGTGTAAGTAAACCTTCTCGTGAGGCAATCAATACGTAAAAGGCAATCACCCCCGTACTCATTACATCCATTCCCATAATCTTCATGACCAGATTACGCTTGTATATCATGCTTAAAAATCCACAGAGGATAGTGGCAACAATAAAACTTTCTAAAATAATCACTATATTGATAAAATTCTATTAAATATATTTTTACTATTTATAAAATACTATGATACTCGATCGAGAATCATAATTAAAGTTACTAAAGATATGTTTTAGTTAAATATTTTAATAAAAATGATAAACAATACCTATCACGATGTTGTTTGAGTTGTGGTTTCTCAGCTAAGGTAGAAGTCAGAATTGAGAATTGATAACTTTTTACTCATTTGATTGATTTTTCATCTAAAACCTCACACCTAATGCCTAAAACCTTTTGCTTACCATCAGTTAATAATTTTGCTCGCTCATCTACACAAAGAGGATTTGGTATCAGTATTTGTGATATTCTATTTAAGGCTTAAAGACCAATTAACATCAGCCCAAAAACGGTTATAGAAGTAATGGCAGAAACTCAAGAGACAAAAACTACTTTTTCCGTAGTCGAAATTCAAGAATTATTACCTCATCGTTATCCTTTTGCTTTAATCGATCGCATTATCGACTATGTACCAGGAGAAAAAGCAACAGGTATCAAAAATGTTACCATCAATGAACCATTCTTCCCAGGGCATATCCCCGGAAAACCATTGATGCCTGGTGTATTACAAGTAGAAGCGATGGCACAAGTTGGAGGTGTAGTTTTAACTTTGTTGCCAGGGATGAAAGGAAAGTTTTTCGCTTTTGCTGGTATCGACAAAGCCCGTTTTCGTCGTCAAGTATTACCCGGTGATCAATTAATTATGACCGTAGAATTGCTTTCTCTTAAGCGAAATCGTATTGCAAAAATGCAGGGTAAAGGCTTAGTTGATGGTCAATTAGCGGTTCAGGCAGAAATGTTATTTTCCTTGCTTGATTAATTTGGACTATCTTTATATATAATTGAAGGCACAAAAATATTCAGGATATTATCACTATTGCCTTTTAACTTTTTCATGGCTTTTTTTGATACCAATGATTTAGAAAATATTTAACGACTGTTGAATTCGAGAGATGAAAAACTTTCCAACAAATTTTTAAAAAGACAATTATCAATTATTAATTATTAATTATCCGTGATACATCCTACTGCCATTATTGATCCCAAAGCCCAATTAGATTCTACTGTGGAAGTCGCTCCCTATGCGGTCATCGGTGCTGATGTTAAAATTGGTGCAAATACGACCATTGGCGCTCATGTGCTCATTTCTGGTCATACTGAGATTGGTTGTGATAATCATATTTTTCCTGGTTCAGTTATCGGTCTTGCTCCTCAAGATTTAAAATATAAAGGGGCTAAAAGTTTTGTCAAAATTGGCGATCGCAACACTATTCGTGAATATGTTACTATTAACCTCGCTACAGGAGAAGGAGAAGAAACTATTATCGGAAATGATAATTTATTGATGGCTTATGTTCATGTTGCCCATAATTGTATCTTAGGCGATCGAGTTGTTATCGCTAATTCCGTCGCTCTAGCAGGTCATGTTGAAGTAGAATCAAAGGCAGTTATCGGGGGGATGCTCGGTGTTCATCAGTTCGTTAAAATAGGTACTATGGCGATGTTAGGGGGTATGAGTCGCATCGATCGAGATGTGCCACCTTATATGTTAGTTGAAGGTAATCCTTCCCATGTGCGATCGCTTAATTTGGTCGCTTTTAGACGTAATAAATTTTCCACAGAAGAATTATCCTTGATGAAAAAAGCTTACAAAACCCTTTACCGTTCAGGAAAAACAATTGTTCAAGCACTCGATGAATTAGCACCGTTAACTGACAACCAACATATAAATCACCTTCATAAATTTATGAGTGCCTCTATTCATGATCAAGGTAGAAGGGGTTTAATCAATGGAAAGTAAGAAATAGTCAACTATCAACTATCAACTATCAACTATCAACTATCAACACCTTGTCTGTAACAAGTCTAATCATTTTTGTTTTAATAAAAGTCAAGTAAGATCATCTTCAATTTTTTGTAAACCAATAAATTTTTTCACATCACTAATGACGATATCTCGAATATTTTCACTATCCAAATGCCAATTATCACTGATTACTTGACATAAACGCTCAAGCCCATATTGTTTTTTCTCAACATTTCTGGCTTCGGTGATGCCATCAGTATAGAGAACAATGCCATCTCCTGAATATAAAGTGATAATGGTGTGATCGATAAAAGCTCGAATATCCTCATCAATACCGATAGGTAAACCCAAATCAATAGTGTCAATTAATTCAACTTGTCTATCTTTTCGCACGATAATTACTTCTTCATGTTGTCCACTAATACCAGGGCTTTCTCATAAAAATCCTACCCTTTTCAGGAATTCCTCCAAAAGC
>JAALKG010000068.1:0-471 GCA_011088145.1 Cyanobacteria bacterium MH1_Bin12
CTCCAGAAAAATTTAATGTAATAATCTCAAAATTAGTCATCAGGATTGACAGCGTTAATTGTAGTCTCCAAGTCGGGTGCTAACTGATAAAGTCTAATGTTTACACCTTGAGCTATTTGTAATTCTGTTGTCGTAGCATCTGCATTGGTTCGATTTACTAAAGCATCTTCAATAGTCGTATCAAATTCGGCAGGTTCTGATATACAGCTCTGTAAATCATTAATTTTTCCTTGTGCAGATTCTTCTATCGCTTTGATCAGTGTCAAAACTACATTTTCCTTATTGCTTATGCCTGATGCCATGCTACCCGCTATAGCACCGTTTGAGTCGTCATAAGTCAATGTTGTTATCTTGTCTGATGTAAGAACTAGGGTTAAGTCAAAGATCGCAATGATTCATTAATTTTGGTTGATATAAAATATTATACTGGACCTGAGACCAGGCTATGGGGCGGGGAGGGGGTTTTTTAAA
>JAALKG010000068.1:481-14019 GCA_011088145.1 Cyanobacteria bacterium MH1_Bin12
ACTATTATACTTGAACTGTCACAAGACTATGTGACGATTACTGTATTTTTAAAAAATTAAATTAATGAACGAGATTTTAAAACAACAAAAATCACTATTTTCTATTGCTCAAAAAATCCATAATAGACGGGTAGAATTGCGATTCGCTCCTGAAGTACAAGCAAAAAATAGTAATGTGCCTGAGGAAAAATTAAAGTATGAACTGACTATCAAAGATGATGATAGCTTGGTCATGTCGAATACTAGGATGCTACTTTTCGCAAATTATCTGAACGAAGATATCCTTGAACTACTTGATTATATATACGGTGTACCAAAAGACTCTGTACCACAAGCGTTTAAAGCTCAAATAGTACTTAAATTCAAGGAGGTTAAGCCTTATGAAAATAACAAAAAACGACCTAAAAGAATGGAGATTACAGTCGATACTGATTTTAAAGTAGATGAGATAAAAGATAGTAACATTAATCAAATTATCGCAAAAATAAATAGTGCTTTTCCTCAAAGCTACTCACATTATGCAGGTGTGAACAGATACCAGTATTACGATTCTTACCATCAAACAAAAAAGGAAGTATCCGCAAGGAATTTGGCAGACGCAAGAAATTTTTTCAAAAAATTCTTTTCGCTAGGTACAACACCTTACAATGACGACAATATCAAGGTTTTTAGTTTTACCGATTTATCAGGACGAAAAGACGACACACTTAAAGTATTAGGAACAAAGCAGAAACGTTACAGAAACGTGGTTACAGGCATTGTTAAGCTTCATTGTGCTGTACTAGTTTTGGGCAGCTATTGTCAGGAATATATAGTGTCTAGAAATCTTTGACGGTTGTTGTACCAACCTAAGCTTGGTACAAAAAACGACTAACAACCGAGGATAAGCTAGGAAGTGAAATAACTTTAAAAGAAGAGAAAAAATATGGCTAACGGTGCTTTTACTGCTGGTACTTCTGATTTAACTAGTACTAATCTAATTACAGCTTTAGTGGAAATGGCTTTACTCGTACAGATAGAAGAAAGAGTCGCTCTAGCAAATGCTTCAGCAATTGAAGGAGCTGCCCTGACTGTACCTAATAACGTGCAAATTTCCTTTGATTTTGAGAGCGACACGGTGTCTGTCAATATGCCTAGTTTGCCTGTAACTAGTGTGTTCAATGCGGGAAAATTAGAGACTACAGTAACCGATTATCTTACTCCTTTGTCTACTCCTGCCCCTGCTGTTGACGGTGCTTTTGATGCGGGTGATTCTGTGTTAACTAGTACTACAAAAGTGGCTGCTCTTTTTGAAATTGCAGAATTGATACAAGCCGATGAAGCAAACGACGCTGAAGGCGATAACAATGTGACGATGACTTTAGATAGAGATAACGGCATTGCCTCTATTTCAGCTACATTTAACGGAACGTCAAGAGTTAACGCTTCAGGGTTTCCTGAATTTGAAGCATCGAACTATTTAGCGTAAATAATCAAGGAGAAAAAGTAATTAATTAAGGAGAAAGAGAATGGCGGAATCTGTAAAAGCAAACGTGTTTATCACGACTTCACACTATATCGAAGTAGAAGGCACTAAGGAAATAATGGACTATCTAGCACTACCTTCTGGTAATACTTCAGGTAAAATCAATATCGCTGGTGGTGGCTCTAAAGCAATAGGCGTAAAAATTAATGCTAGTAATGCCAAACAGCTATCACAACGCACTAGAACGATTAGTTCTGACACTGTATCTAATCTAAGAATTAAAATACCGCTCAAAAAAGCAAGAGCTAATATTAAATCAAAGAACAGATACTTGCAATTTCCGAAAGGTACTAATCTTTTAATAGTTGCCAGAGCTTTAGATCGAGTTCCCTCTATCGGAGACAAGCTTGATACTTACAAAGGAGAATTAGCTTTTAGAAAGGTAGGTGGCGGATGGCATCCGATAGGAAGCATTGACCAAGCGGAGATGATTAATTTAATTAATGAAAATATTGCTAGAACAGGTAGAGAAAGAGAAGGCACTACCGAAGATTTAGAAGCCGTCTAAGTCGTTTAAGCTTAATAATTGTACTTGCTTTTGTAGGTGCAATTTTTATTGTCTTAAAATTTGTTCATTTTTCAGAATTTACATTGTAAAAATAATAATGCCAATGAATCCAGAACTCTTATCTAGTCTAGTTTTGCTACGTTTTTTTGACTATTTTATTTTTGAAGGATTTATCAAACCTGTAGTAGCAAATCAAGGACAAAAAAGCATACTTTATATACTTCCAATATTGTTCGACAAACTCGATCCTTTAATGCCTGACTTGATAGCTAAAATGACCGCTCCAGAATTAAGAGCTTATATCAAAAAAGCACTCCTAGGTATAGACGACAAGCTATCGCAGAAGCAAGTAGATTTTTTGATCGAACTATGGCAAAAGGAATATTCACCTCTGCAAAACGCTAACAATATCAAATGAATACAATTGAGATAATTATTACATCGTTAGGCATCCTTTCAGCAAATTTTATCGCATTGCGAAACGGGCAAAATGAACGAGATATAGCAAAGGATAGACGACAAAGGCTTGAAGTGAAAAATATTATCAAGGAAGATAATAAAATTTTAAATGAAAAAATAGAATTGCTTGATAAAAATATCAAAGAGTTTGAATCAAGCAATAAAGTTTTCAATATCGAAAGAACAATAGCTATCACAAATCTTGAGGCAACTTTAAATGACTTAAAGCACGAGCATAAAGAATTTGAGAATGATTTAACAAAAATAGATGAAATGAGAATAGAAGTACATCAAAATTCTTTAGTTATTAAAAAAATCGACGATACTTTAAATAAAATAATTAAACCTGTACTTACCAACGAAAAAGAACCGCCTCATAAGCCCTAGGCCGGCAGTTCAAATCTGCCTCGAGTCATTAAGATCAACTTTTATGTTTAATCGATCATATTCTCGTTCTAATTAAAGGACAATTTTGATTTTTAGGAATCACTTTAATTGGGCAGAGCGAATCAGTTTTCAGATAAAGAGTTAAAGTCCGTAAGAGTTAAATCGATCGCACCTTGTCCTTTATAATAAAAATTGCGATAAAATTCGGTTTTATTTTTATTTAATATCAATGGATATAAAGACTTTTTTAGATAGATTTTCTGCTGATTGGTTTTCTCAACGTACTAATTATAATCTGATTACCAATGAGGTAGATAACACCAAAGCTAACGTAACAATAAAGTTTATAGCCGCAGATGACTCACAAGTTATCCAATTGAATCAACAACATAACCTAAATCAAGATTTAAGTCTAGGTGCGATCGCTTCTAACTGGGATAATTCACCCGATTGGGGCAAACCCAAACAACAGGGAAACAGCATGATGCTTATATTTGCTGATGAAAAGGAAGCTAATATAGGTAAAGTCGTTAGAATAGTTGACTCCAATAAAATTATCCTTGGCAAATATGTCCTTGCCGAAGATGAATCCTTAACTTTAACAGTTGCAAATGAGAATCAATCTTTAGAAGAAAGAATTACCTTTTCTAGTGAGAATCTTAAAATACGCAACTGCATTGAAAGAAATAATGATAGCGTTACTTACACTACATTTTATTCAGAAATTAGAAGAGTTGTTGCCAAATAGTTAATAGTTGTTTTCATCCGTAAATATAAAAAATTTTGAAACGGTAGATGAAATTGACACAAATTCAAGTTTACAAGCATATAATGAACTAATAATTATAAAAATACTTCTATACATTGATAGCGTTTCTCATAGTGATGAGGTACAGATTTGATTTGTAAGTCTCCCTAAAACAAATAGCGAAGCATCCTCATAGCCTCCCCTTTACTAGGGGAAAAGGGGAGGCTATGAGGGCTTTAATCAGAAATATTTGTACCTCATTTATATCCGAATTGCCATAGATTCAAATTCTATTCTAAAAATAATAATGTTAAAAAAAATAATTTCTTTTCTTCTGATATCTATTTTCACATGGTCTTTTTTCCCACAAAATATCTTAGCTAAAACAATTCAATCAACAGAAAATAACTCCATAAATCCTTATTTAGAAAGAGTGAAAGAAAATATTACTGAATTTAGTTTAGATAATGGATTAAAATTTATTGTTTTAGAAAATCATCAAGCACCAGTTATTTCTTTTGTTACCTATGTCGATGTTGGTGCCACTAACGAAGAATCTGGCAAAACGGGAGCTGCCCATTTTTTAGAACATTTAGCATTTAAAGGAACTCAGGAAATTGGCACAGTTAATTATGAACAAGAACAGATAATTTTCCAAAAATTAGATCAAACATTTTCTCAAATAAAACAAGCACAAAAAACAAATAATAAAGCCCAATTAAGCATTTTAGAAAAACAATTTCAACAGTTAAATCAACAAGCTCATGAGTTAGTAAAACCCAATGAATTTGGACAAATAGTTGAAATTCAAGGAGGAGTTGGTTTAAATGCCGCTACCTCTGCTGATTCCACCGCATATTTCTATAACTTTCCCAGTAATAAACTAGAATTATGGATGTATTTAGAATCCCAAAGATACTTGAATCCCGTTTTCCGTGAATTTTATCAAGAAAAACAAGTAATTTTAGAAGAAAGAAAACTGCGTACCGATAACTCTTCTACTGGTAAGATGATTGAAGCATTTTTGGGAACAGCTTTTACTACGCATCCTTACAAGCGTCCAGTTATTGGTTATGAAACCGATATCAAAAATCTGAGTAGACAAGATATTAATGATTTTTTCCATGACTATTACGGTGGTAACAACATAACCATAACTATTGTTGGTGATGTGAATCCTCAGCAAGCAGAAATGATGGCGAAAAAATACTTTGGCAAATTTCCCACCAGCAGCAAAAATAACAAAGTTAATATTGTCGAACCTCAACAACAACAAACAAGAAGCGTAACTATTGAATATCCCTCTCAACCGATATATTTAGAGGGTTATCATATCCCCAATATTAATCATCCTGATTATGTTGTCTATGATATTATGAGTTCAATTCTCAGTAGTGGTCGTACTTCTCGTTTATACAAGTCATTGGTGGAAGAACAAAAAATTGCTCTCAATGCCTCTGGTTTTAATGGCTTCCCTGGAGATAAATATCCCAATCTAATGTTGTTTTATGGTGTTTCTGCACCCAATCGTAGTTTAGAAGAATTAGAAACAGCTTTACACAATGAAATTGAAAGATTAAAAACTGAGTTAGTTACAGAGCAAGAATTAGAAAGAATCAAAACTCAAGGTAAAGCTAGTTTGTTACGTACTCTAAATTCCAATGGTGGTATGGCAAGATTGTTAGCTGAATATGAAGCAAAAACTGGCAGTTGGCTCAATTTATTTACTAGCTTAGATAAGATTGCCGCTGTTACCGCAGAGGATATTAAAAGAGCAGCCAAACAAACTTTCAATGCAGAAAATAAAACTATTGGGAAGTTAATTACAAGCAATAAAGCAGGATAATACAGAATTATGGACGTAACTGGATTCGAACCAGTGACCCCATCGATGTCAACGATGTACTCTAACCAACTGAGCTATACGTCCTTAGTTACAATAGTTTTATTCTATAAATATTTCAGATATTTACAAATCAAAAAAAAATAAAACGAAACTTACAGTAAACATACTATAACATGATTCTACTACATTATTTAGAAATCATAATTTAACAAACATTGAAAATAAGAGTTAAGAGCCAATGTAGCAAAGGACAAAGGTTAAAGTCTCTACATTCCAATAGTTTCAGGAATCATAAATATCCTAATCAACCTGTTGGAAAAGTTGAAGAATGCTTTCAATATTGTAAGAAATTAATTAGGGAGCTACTAATATTCCTAATAACTGTTTAAAATAACAATTAATTAAATATTTGTTAGTTGACTTAAATTTATTTATACAAAGGAAATTTAAGAGTAAAAATACTACCTTTATTTTCATGAGAAAAAACAGTTATTTCTCCATTCATACCTGTTACTAGAGTTTTAACTATTGCTAATCCTAATCCTGTCCCTCCTGCTCGATTGCGAGCTTCATCTACTCGATAAAAACGTTCAAAGATAGGATTTTGTTGAGCTAAAGGAATACCAAATCCTCGATCGATAATTTCGATAATAACAGAAGAATTATTGGCTGCTATTTTAACATCTATGTCTTGATCTTCAGGAGAATATTTAATAGCATTATCAATTAAATTAATCACAACTTGTTTAAATCGATCGCTATCTACTTTTAATTTTAGCTCTTTTTTTTCTTCGATAAAATTAATTATTCTATGACTATATTGTTCTGCCATACTGATGATTTCTCTGATCAAATCATTAACTGTTACTACCTCTAAATTAATATTTAAAGTACCATGATCTGCCCTCGCTAACTCTAATAATTCTTGGAGTAATTTAATGGTTCTATCAGCTTCAGAACTTGCTACTGTCAAAGCTTCTTTTTGTATGGTGGTTAAATTATCTCCCCTTCTTAAAGTACTTTGTAAATAGCCTGAGACGATCGTCAATGGAGTTCTTAATTCGTGAGAAACATCACTCAATAATTGTTTTTGATTATCCCAACTTTGTCCTAATCTCATTAACATTTGCTCTAAAGTTTGAGCTAACTGTTTAACTTCATTAGGACTATTATTAAAATTAATTGATACTTCTTTTAATTCATCTGCGGAAATATTTTCAGCTAAATTACTAATTTTTTCTAAAGGTTTTAAAGAATAAGAAATATAATAAGCGATCGCAATAATCATTATCGCTACAGCAATACTTGTCGTAACAGTTAAACTACTAATTAAATAAGAAAATAAAAGTTTTTCATTAGTTACATTTTGAGCGAGATATAAGTTTCCCATAAACTCTTGATTAATATTGGCAGGAATACCACACATTAACCAATGTTCATCATCAATAGTAATTAATTGAGGAGTACTAGTAATTT
The DNA here is from genome assembly GCA_011088145.1 of Cyanobacteria bacterium MH1_Bin12. Classification (GTDB taxonomy): domain Bacteria; phylum Cyanobacteriota; class Cyanobacteriia; order Cyanobacteriales; family Cyanobacteriaceae; genus JAALKG01. The sequence goes on from JAALKG010000068.1 coordinate 7,431, forward strand.
CATGACTTATTGCTAATTGAGGAGAAAAATAAGGAGATTTAGCAACTATTTGGTCATCATTATTTTGAAACCAAAAAACATTTTTTTTATTAGATAAATGATCAATAGTTTTTTGAATACCCACTTGGGTTGATACCATTTCACTATAAATTTCTACATCACGGGGAAAGCGATTGACTACATACTCAACAGTATCCTTATGAGTCATCATTAATAGATATTCCATTCTCCAACTCATCCACATTGCCACGCTACCTAAACTTAAAGATGAAAGTAAAGCTATACCGCAGGTTAATCTGACTCTTAAAGAATTAAAGTCCATTTTTTTTATTTTGGGCAAACGAGAAGCAATTTTGGCTAACATGATTCCATCATCAATCAAAGTAAATAATCATTTCAGAAGTTGTTTAACAAGTCTTTTCTGTTCCTCACTTACTCTGTTTCAAAAGGTTAAAGAGTATGGTAAAAGAAATCGACAGTTGTTGATAAACATTTTCTAAAGATTTAATCTATCCATTATTAAACCTTACTAAAATGATATTTTCCTGAAAATACCATGAAATATGTCCGAACTCGGAATTTAGTAATTTACCTCAGTTCGAGACAAAATGATTTGCGAAGATAACAGTGAGAAAGGGAGAAATATTTATCGTCCAAAAAACTTCCTCCTCATTTGTGAGCGATGACTACTCCAAAAATAGCGCTTCTCCCAAACTCCGTGTTGACCTGTTACAATAAACATCAATCTTTTCAGACACTCAACAGGTATTTATCAAAAACAGTTGCAATTTAGTTAACTATTCAAATATTGTTCTAAATCTTCGACTAAACGGGTTAATTCCGCCTCTGAAGTTAAGCGAATGCGATCGTCTCTAAGAGTAATTAAAAGTTTAGCAGAAAAAGGATTTGGGTATATATTGGGGTTACAAAAAATTTCTAAAAAGACATCTCCTGTGTATTGATACTCCATTGGTTTTTTTTGGACTGGCTTACCACCTGCTTTCTTTTGTAGAGTCATTTCTTTAAGATTTTGCATTAAAGTATTGATTTCTTCACGCAAATTTTAGGCAGCTTGATTATCAAAACGAAAAGATACTGCACCTTGAATGAGATTAATGGTAAATTGATTCATGCTAAATAGTTAATAGTTAATAGGTTGATAGTTAATTGGTTTAATTTACCAAAATGATTCGATTGGAAGCCTCGTATTTTTCTAACAAAATATCTTGAGTTCAAGTTCAAGCTTTTTACCTAGAAAAAACTTTTGCCCTTGGTTGAATCGAATTTTCACCTTTTTTATTTTATAGATCGAGTAGAAGATAATTGACTTCCACTTACAATTATTTAACAATTAACTTAATTCAAGGAAAATGATGGAATAATAAATTGACAATCTCCACAGGCATACTTTACTTAGTGGCAACTCCTATCGGTAATCTCGAAGATATTACTTTTCGAGGGATAAAAACTTTACAAACTGTTGATTTAATTGCCGCAGAAGATACTAGACATACGGGCAAGTTATTAAAACACTATCAAATTAAAACTCCGACGATTAGTTATCATCAACATAATCATCAACGAAGAGTCAAAGACTTATTAGAGAAGTTAAGCAATGGTTTAAATATCGCTTTAGTAACCGATGCTGGTACTCCTGCTATTTCTGATCCCGGATATAATTTGGTATTAGCTTGTATAGAATCTGACATATCTATCATACCTATTCCTGGAGCGATCGCTGCAATTAATGGCTTGATAGCTTCTGGTTTAAACACTGAGAGATTTTGTTTTGAAGGATTTTTGCCTCAGAAAAAAAAATTAAGAGACAACTTACTCAAAAGCTTCCAAAGTGAAACAAGGACTTTAATTTTTTATGAAGCACCCCATCGTTTAGAAAAAACGTTAGCTGATTTAGCTCAGTTTTTGGGTGATCATCGCCAAATTAGTTTAGCTAGAGAATTAACTAAAATCCATGAACAATTTTGGCGTGGAACTCTTACAGAAGCGATCGCATTTTATCAAAAAAAACAACCCAAAGGCGAATATACAATAATCTTGGCAGGTAACAGCGAAAGTGATTTGTTAGATTTATCCCAAGAACAAATCAAAATCGAAATGAACAAATTACTCAACCAAGGTATGAGCAAAAGTGAAGCCAGTAAATATTTAGCACAACAAACTAATTGGTCTCGTCGAGACATATATCAGTTAATAGTTAATAGTTAATAGTTAATATGAAAACCTCAACTCTCTCATGCTTAACAAACTTATATCAAAAACGTTAATATCTGTGTCCTCTGCGGTTAATAACCAAAAAATTTATCAAAAACAAAAAACGTCATGATTAGAACAATAGCACCTAGTGATACAGATAATGTCATCGCCTTAGGGAAAAAACTGGGAATGTTTGATGCCGATGAACTTAATTATCTCAAAGAAAACTTGACTAGCTATCACAACAGTAAGACAAGAGATTTATGGTATGTTGCCGATGATAATAATTTAATGGGAGTTTTATACTGTAAACCAGAACCAATGACTATTGGAACGTGGAATATTATGATGCTTTTGATTGATTCAGACTTTCATCGTCAAGGTTATGGTACTGCCCTTATGAACCATATCGATAACGTTTTATCGTAGCAAGGAGAACGTTTGTTAGTAGTAGAAACATCTAGTTTGGATGACTTTCAACCTGCTCAAGCATTTTACCGAAAGTGCGGTTACAATAAGCAAGCGAGAATTCCAGATTTTTACACAGAAGGAGAGGATAAAATTATCTTTTGTAAAGCTCTTAGGAGATTTCCTTGAAAAAAAGTACCCTAGTTATGCCCCCGAAATTCCCCACCTAGCCTGTCGGCATTTCCCCTTAAAAAGGTGAAAAAGGGAGACTTGTCTTTAAGAATTGGTATTTTCATTTCCAGAAATTATCTTAAATAGAATCTATCGATAGCTAAAGGAAAAGATCACAATAGAAAAAATAAATAGAGTTGTTTTGTGTCTCCACAAATTTGATATTAATCTGGAACAAAAGAATACATTAGTAACGTCTAAATATTCAGATTGAAACAAAGAATTAATCAATATATTTGGAAAAGCATCCAAGTTCAATATGCTCGTATAAAATTAATGGATTCCCAACAGGATCAAGAAAATAATCAAAAAAACAAATTGATCAATGGGCACCCTCAAGATTTGTTTGTAATAAAAATGATAGATATAAATTTGATGTCACAGAAACTGAACCAGGAAAATATGAGTAGCAATCATTGATGATCAAGTACTTCTCATGTAGTTTTACCGTTATGATAAATATATATGCGATCGAGTTTTCTTTACTATAGCTCGATCGATTTTTTAATAATATTTAAAGCTGATATAGCAATTTTCGAACTTGTAAAATATAGTTTTATCGCCTTAAATCCAATAAGTTTGTAAAATTTCAATTGAAGCTTAGACTCATGAAATTTACCGAACTGCGAAAAAAGGAGATTTTGAAATGGATTTGAGATTTCTCTGTAAATGGGGTCATTGATATAAAATAAGGGTGATCATACCGCAACCGCAGTACAATCATAAGTTATAGAGCATAAAAAATTCATCTGAATTAACCAAACCAAAGGAGACATAAAATGTCAAAACTTACAATTGTTGCCAATATTACGGTCAATCCCGACAAAATCGATCTAGTTAAAAATGAGTTAGAAAAGCTAATTCCTATCACACGTGGCGAAAAAGGCTGCCTTCAATACGATCTTCATCAGGACAACGAAAATCCAGGACACTTTTTGTTTTATGAAAATTGGGAGTCTCGAGAGCTATGGCAGACTCACATGAGTGCTCCACACTTAGCTGCATATATGGAAGCCACAGAAGGTGCGGTTGCAGAATTTACCCTTAATGAAATGAGCCACATCGGCTGAATTTTGTTATATAACAAGCAGTAGAAGAATTCTTGCTCAATTTTGATTAAAATACAAAGTAGTAAATTATATGACTGCTTGTAAAAATGAACATTGCCGATAATATTACAGAGTTAGTAGGTAAAACCCCTTTAGTCAAATTAAATCGTATTCCTCAAACAGAAGGTTGTGTTGCTGAGATTGTTGTCAAGCTAGAAGGTATGAATCCTTCTGCCTCAGTCAAAGACAGAATTGGCGTGAATATGATTAATACCGCAGAAGAGGCTGGTTTAATAAAAGCAGGAGAAACTATTTTAGTTGAACCGACTTCTGGTAATACAGGTATTGCTCTAGCCATGGTAGCAGCCGCAAAAGGTTATAAATTAATATTGACCATGCCTGAGACTATGAGTGCAGAAAGAAGATCAATGCTGCGGGCTTATGGGGCAAAATTGGAACTTACTCCCGGTGTTGAAGGTATGGCAGGTTGTATTCAAAGAGCTCAGGAGATTGTAGATGCTTTACCCAACGCTTATATGTTACAGCAGTTCCAAAATTTGGCTAACCCTGCCATGCACCGTAAAACTACCGCTGAAGAAATTTGGGCAGATACTAGCGGGAAAATTGACTTTTTAGTCGCTGGTGTGGGTACTGGTGGTACGATTACAGGTATTAGTGAAGCACTTAAACGTAAAAAACCTGATTTTAAAGCGATCGCAATTGAACCTGAAAATAGTCCAGTGTTATCAGGTGGAAAACCCGGAGCTCATAAGATACAGGGAATTGGAGCAGGTTTTATTCCTGAAGTGTTAAAAGTAGAATTAATCGATGAAATCATCACTGTAACTGATGAACAAGCTATTAGTTATGGACAAAGATTAGCTAGAGAAGAAGGTATTTTATCAGGTATTTCAACAGGTGCGGCATTAGCAGGGGCAATTAAATTAGCTCAAAGACTCGAAAATAAAGATCAACTAATTGTCATGATTCAACCTAGTTTTGGCGAAAGATATTTAAGTACACCTCTATTCCAAAATTTGCCGACTTAATCAATCATGAATTATTATCAAGTCTTGAAAATAGAAGTTAATGCTTCCACTCAAGAAATTAAACAAGCTTATCGACGATTAGTAAAGGAGTTTCATCCTGATAGTCACCATGAAAATGCCAATCATGAAACCATTATTCAACTCAATGCAGCTTATGAAATATTAAGTGATCCTCAAAATCGTCGTATTTATGATCAAATTCAGGCTTTACCAATAGACGATCAAGAATTGACAAATTCTAGTAAATATCGTCAAAATAAAAGTAATCACGCCTCTCAATACTACCGACACAACAGGCAACAGTATCAATATGAAGAAGCTTCTCAATGGCAATGGTTAGAGGAAGTCTATGCACCGATAAATCACCTTGTTGATAAAATTATCATGGCTTTGGAAGATGAGATAGAAGATTTGTCTGGGGATATTTTTGATGATGATTTAATGGGGGTGTTTTGCTCATATTTAGAGGATTGTCGCTCTGATTGTGAACGAGCCCAAACTATTTTGCGATCGCTTCCAAATCCTACTTTATATGCGGGTATAGCCGCTTATATTTACTATAGTTTAAACCATATTAATGACGGTATTGATGAGTTAGAAAGGTTTACCCTCACCTATGAAGAATCTTATCTTTATACAGGACAAGAATTATTTAATTTAGCTCTAGAAATGACTCAATTAGCAAGAGAAATGGTACAGAGATTTAGTTAAAAATCAATAATTAACAATCCACAATTTTGACACTTGCTTTAGTTATCCTTCCCCTAATATGATGATTATGAGTCAATTTTAAAGAACACAATTATGGCAGGACATAGTAAATGGGCAAATATTAAACGACAAAAAGCCAGAGTAGATGCTAAAAAAGGAAAAACATTTACTCAACTTTCTCGTGCTATAATTGTCGCTGCACGTAGTGGCATAGCTGACCCCAATGGTAATTTTCAGTTGCGTACTGCCATTGATAAAGCCAAAGCCGCAGGTATTCCTAATGACAACATCCACAGAGCGATCGCCATTGGAGCAGGAACTTTCTCAGACGATACGGTATTAGAAGAAATTAGATATGAAGGATATGGCATTGCTGGTGTTGCCGTATTAATCGAAGCCTTAACAGATAATCGCAATCGTACAGCAGCTTATGTCAGAGAAGCCTTTAGTAAAAACGGTGGTAATTTGGGAGAGACAGGTTGTGTCAGTTGGATGTTTGAGCAAAAAGGAGTGGTTGTTATCGAAGGAAATATTGACGAAGAAAAATTATTAGAAATTTGTGTAGAAGTCAATGCCCATAGTTATGAAATTCTTGAAGAAGAAGACTATCAAGGTGCGGAAATTTTTACTTCCATTGATACATTGGAACAAGTCAATAATAGTCTAATGAAATTTGATTTGAATGTACAAGAAGCCGAATTGCGTTGGATACCTAACAATCAAGTGGAAATTGGCGATACCGAACAAATTAAATTTTTAGTCAGATTAATCGAAGCATTAGAATCCTTAGATGATGTGCAAAATGTGACTGCTAATTTTGAAATTATAGACTGAGGGAAGGATTGAAATAAGATATAGCAAAGGACAAGGAGCAAAGGTTAAAATCTTGACATAGCAATACTTTTAGAAATCATCAATGTCCTAATC
>JAALKG010000069.1 GCA_011088145.1 Cyanobacteria bacterium MH1_Bin12
GGTGGTATTCATTTAGCAGCGATGGTCATTTGGCTTAATTGATGACACGCCCTAGGAGATCATATTTTTGGGTTTGCTAACAAAAGACACATAGGTGGGTAAAGTTGCGGCAATGTCGGCTAATTTTTCCCCTTCAAAAACTCGATGATTTACTTGGTGATGGGCAATGTATCCTGCTGATTGTATATTCCCTGATTCTAAGGCGGCTTTATAACCTTCAGAGTTGATATTTTGAGCAAATTTACTCGGTTTCACCCAATGAACTATATGATTGGCAAGCATATGACAGGCTTTAGCTTTATTGGTCAAATCGTTAAAGCGATCGCTTATTTTCATTGCCAAGCAACCAAATTCGTAGGCTAATTGATAGTCTTGGGAAGTAACGATTAAGATAGTTGCATAACAACTATAAGCCATTGCGGCTTCTGGTACCCTACCATATTTAAAACAAAGATTAGAACTAATGGTCGAAACTAAAGCAAATAAACTTTCGTCAGAGAAATAAGCTGGTGGAAGCAAATTCATTAATAATTTGACGGCAATTTTTTTCTCAGCAATCTCCATTTGAGGTTCATCCAGTAGTGAGGCAATTTCTCTATCGCCAACATTTGTCTTTGCTTGGGCAAGTTCGCTGCTTAATGCTTCTAGATAGTCATTTTCGGGTAAATTAATGGCTAATAGTTTTAAACCCTTTTTTCCTGCTTCGATCGCTTCTGGGTACTTAGCAACCATGGTATAGAGCTGAATCAGAGCATTGTAAAGATCTGCTTTTTCTCTGGATGAATTTGCTTTTTCCAAAAGCAGCTCAATCAAAAATTCGGACTGTTCAAAGTTACCATTCAAATATTCAATTTCTGATTTTTTTTGGTAGATTGTAAAGGTAAGCTGATAATTTTCTAACCAGCTATGATCGTCTAAATATTCTTTGCATACATCGAAATATAAACTCGCAGCCGCATAAGCCATGGCTTTTTTGGCTTTTTGTCCAGCTTCCAAGTTCAATTTTACTAGTTGGATCTGTTCTTGATGGTCTGTGATTAAAAATCTACCTAAATTAAGATGATCAACTAATTCAAATAGTCTTTCTGAATGCTCTTGTGGGGTGAGTTTTGCTAATAAAAGTCTACCTATTTTGAGGTGAACCATTTTTTTACGACTTCCATTAATTAAACTATAAGTTGCTTGTTGAATGCGGTCATGACTAAATTTATATTCATGAATTAACAGTTGAGAATCCAACTCAGAAACAGGAATAATCAAGCCTGATTCAATGGCTGGTATCAGGTTTTCAAAAATTTCTAAGGTGGATTTTTCACTAGTAATCGATAAGGTATTGAGATTGAAAAATGCACCAATACAAGAGGCTAAGTGCAAAATATGTTGGGTGATGATGGGTAATTTCTGAACTTTAAGAATCATCAAATCTACAACATTATCGGTAATACCCATTGCTTCAATTTGAGTGATATCCCACTGCCAACACAGATTTTCAAAATTGAAATTAATGAGGTTTTCTCCATGTAGATTAGTCAGAAATTGATTCACAAAAAAGGGATTACCTCTGGTTTTTACCATCACTAATTCTGCTAAAGCTTTTACTGAGGAAGAAGAATGATGTAGAGTTTCAGCAATAATTTGAGTTACGTAATCGAGGGTCAAAGGTACTAAATTGATCCTATTAATAATTGCTTTTTGCTTTTGTAATTGTTCAATTGTGATCATCAAAGGATGTATTGAATCCACTTCATTATCACGATATGCCCCAATCAAAAACAGATATTCTAGATCGTTATCATCCATTATCAGTTCGATTAACTTCAGAGAAGCAGAGTCTACCCACTGTAAATCGTCTAGAAAAATCACTAAGGGATGTTCTTTGGTGCAAAGTACTCGAATAAAGCTGCTAAACACTAGATTAAAACGATTTTGGGATTCGATCGCCCCTAAAGGAGTCACAGCAGCCTGTTGACCGATAATTAATTTAACTTCAGGAATAACATCAATAATGACCTGAGCGTTTGGTTCAAGAGCGGTTAAGAGTTTTTCTCGCCATTGTTTAAGTTGAGTCGAGCTTTCCGTGAGCAATTGTTTTACTAATTCTTGAAAAGCCTTGACTAGAGCAGAGTAGGGAATGTTCCGCTGAAACTGATCAAATTTCCCACAAATGAAATAGCCTCGCTTTTGGGTAATAGGTTTATAAATTTCTTGCACTAATACTGATTTGCCAATACCTGAATAACCTGCTACTAACATCATTTCTATAGAAGCTTTATGGATGCTTTGTGTTTGTGTTAATTTTTGTTGATCATTCTCAATTTTTGAATTTCCTCTGCCAGATGTCACTCTCTCAAATGCGGTTAATCAAACTTCAATTTCTTTCTCTCTACCGTAAAGTTTTTGAGGAATTTGAAACTTGTTAGATATATCTTGAGAACCAAGAGTAAACTCTTTAGTTGCACTATTTGTCTCCAACTGTCTGAGACATTTTTCTAAATCGATTTTAAGTCCCCAAGCACTCTGGTATCGTTTTTCTGGAATTTTAGCTAATAATTTATCAATTATATTGGAGACGGCTATAGGAATATTCCGATTAATTTCATAAAGGCTTAAAGGTTGTTGAGCAAGATGACAATGGACTAACTCCATAGAATCATTGGTTTCAAAAGGTAACTTATTAGTTAAAAGTTGATAAAAGGTGACACCAAGAGAATAAAAATCACTGCGATAATCGATACCATAATTCATTCTACCCGTTTGTTCTGGAGCAATATAAGCTAAAGTTCCTTCTAATTGACGAGGAGGAGGAGTACAAACATTTAATAATTCTGGGGATAAACGAGTAGAAAGACCAAAATCAATAATTTTTAATTCTTCGGTTTGGGAATTATAGACAATGTTGGAAGGATTAATGTCTTTATGAACAATATTAGCACCATGAATTGTAGCTAAACTTTCAGTGATTTTAATCGCAATATTCAGGAATTTTTTTATGGTTAATTGACTTTGGGAAATAAATGTTTTTAAAGATTGCCCTCCAAAGTCCTCTAAAAGAATGGCTAAAGTATTTTCATAGCGTTGTAAATCATAAGCTTTAATAATAGTTTTTATATTATTTAAAGAACTCATAATTTCATATTCTTGGGTATAACGATTAATTTCCCAAGGAGTTGGATAATTTCTCCTCAAAATTTTCAGAATAATAGGTCGATTATCTTGCTTTAAAATCCCTCGATAAATGATCGAATTAGGACTTTCATAAATTTTTTCTAAAATTTGATAGTCAAGATTATTTTTGATCATTCTTCCACACCATAGAAACGGACATAATTATTCCAAAGAATTTTTTAACAATCTTTTGGAGAAAATTGTTTCTCTAATGCTACAGCTTTATGAACAACATTGGCATCATGATCTAAATGACAATAGTTATAGCAAAGGACAAAGGTTAAAATCTCGACATAGCAATACTTTTAGAAATCATCAATGTCCTAATTAACCCGTTCTCTGCTACAGAACCAGAAATAAAGTTATCTTCATTAATATGAGTAATCATTTTCCCCATATAAGGTTCAGCTGTTTCTATTTCGATAAACCATTGATGATGAAAATTGATCGCTTTTTTAGAGAAAATAGTAACTACCCAGATCAAAAAATTAGGCTTAACTCGAAAAATTCAGAAAGTAAGTCAGCAATTCGTCTTTAAATAAGTACAGAAAAAATTCTATTTTGAAGAATTAGGAGAGCGAAGCGATGCCGACAATAGTTAAAGAAGTATCAGATCTTAAACAAATAGCAGAAGGAAATAATATAATTACAGTTGTTTTACCAGGTAAAAGAGAATATCAGGTAAGCGGTATCGTGCCTTATCCGAATGATCATTTAATCGTTGGTAAAAAGTATCAAATTTCTGATTCTGCCCATCAACATGATCTAGTGGTGTTCCTAAAGTCTCCTCCATGTAATCGAATGATGAGGGCTATATTTGAATCTGAGCAATGAATTAATCTCACTATCACAAATGGTTCATCAATCAAATCAAAAAAGTAACAAAGCAGATAATATTGTGAATAAAAATGTAGCATATGGTTATTGCTGTCCCCACCGCAATGGGAATGACTGCACCAATTAATTTACCAACTTTATAGTTCACATATTTATTATGGGTAACTCCCTAACTCTCGATTGTCAATTGTTTGACATCATCTCCACAAGCAGATTTATTACTTTTTCGCCCAATAGACATTTACTTTTTGTAATTAAAGCATTTGAGGTAAATAATTTGTTTCATTCTCATTTGGAACAAGTATAATTCATTTACTGGTACTCAAAAGTTTACTTGTCAATGCGATTAACCAATAAAATACATTTCCGAAATTTACGTGGCGACCTCTTTGGTGGAATTACCGCTGCGATTGTTGCTTTGCCTCTGGCTTTAGCTTTTGGTGTTTCCTCAGGTGCAGGAGCCATTACAGGTCTTTATGGAGCCATCATTGTCGGCTTTTTTGCCGCTTTATGCGGTGGAACCCCTACACAGATTTCAGGTCCTACAGGGCCAATGACAGTGGTCATGACGACAGTTTTTGCTGCTTTGATTAGAGATAATCCCGAAAATGGTATGGCGATGGCTTTTACCGTTGTCATGATTGCGGGAATGTTCCAAATTTTGTTTGGAGTTTTAAAATTTGGTGTTTATATTACTCTTATGCCGTATACGGTAATTTCGGGTTTTATGTCAGGCATCGGAGTAATCATTATTTTAATTGAATTGGCACCACTGATGGGACATCCTGCGGCAGGTGGTGTGGTTGACTCTATACGTAACTTACCAGAAGCAATTTTAACTCTCAATCCCTTTGCGACAATCGTTGGTTTAATAACTCTGGCAATCGTATTTTTCACACCTTCACGGATAAATCGCATTGTTCCCGCTCCCTTAATAGCTTTAATTTCTTGTACGATAATCTCAGTTGTTTTCTTCGGTAATAGCGATATTCTTCTTATTGGAAAAATTCCTCAAGGCTTACCTCAACTGCAAATGCCATTTTTTAGTATTATGCAAATTAAAACCATGCTTGGTTATGGTTTGATGTTAGCAACTTTAGGATCGATCGATTCATTGTTAACTTCTTTAGTTGCCGATAATATTACTCGTACTGAACATGATAGCGATCGAGAATTAATTGGTCAAGGTTTAGGAAATATGATTTCAGGTATTTGTGGTGGACTTCCTGGTGCAGGAGCAACCATGCGTACAGTAATCAATGTCCGTGCAGGAGGAGTAACAGCACTTTCGGGTATTTTTCATGCTTTAATTTTACTGGTGATTGTTTTAGGGGCAGGTAAACTAACCGAAAATATTCCTCAAACCGTTTTAGCAGGAATTTTGTTAAAAGTTGGTTTTGATATTATTGACTGGAGTTTTTTGAAAAAAGCACATCATATTTCAATCAGAGCAACAACTTTAATGTATGGAGTACTTTTTTTAACAGTCTTTGTGGATTTAATTACAGCCGTTGCTATTGGTGTATTTATTGCAAATTTATTCACAATTAAGAAGTTAACAGAACTTCAGATGGCAAAAGTTTCAGCTATTTCTGAACCTGATGATAGTAATAGAATGACTGCCGAAGAAAAAGAATTGTTAGCTAAAGCACAAGGACGAATACTACTATTTAGTTTGGGTGGCCCTATGAGTTTTGGTGCTGCCAAATCAATTTCCCAACGTTTGAGTATCATTGAAAAATATGAAATCTTAATTTTAGATTTTAGTGATGTTCCCCATTTAGGTGTTACCGCTTCTTTGGCACTGGAAAATATGATTAATGAAGCTTGTCATAAAAATCGTGAAGTCTTTTTAGTTGGTGCGAGGGGTAAAGTAAAAGAGAGATTAGAAAAATTGAAAATTTTAGATAAATTACCACCACAAAATAATGTGAACGAACGGTGGGAAGCTTTACAAGAATCTTTAAACTTATTAGAACATCATAATGAAAGTATTGTTTAATAATTCTAAATAGTGATATCAAAAATGCTTTTAAATCGCTAATAGTTGGCATTTTTTGATTATTTTTATCATTTACTGATTTATAAGGTTCATAATAACCTTATTTTCAAAATCTTAATTGAGTAATATCAGTTAATCATTTGATTTTGATTCATTATTTATTCTCCTTTCTATGTCTTCAAAGGTTTTTAATAATAATGTTTTTGCCTCTGATTGCCAACCAAATTGCTGAATTTTTATAGCGATAGGAATAGCAATTGCAGGAGCTAAAAAATCGATATATTGTTGAGCAGAAATACCAAACAATAAGCCTAAGCCAGCAATTCCCCATAAAGGTAAAGCCCATGTTTGACGATTTTCTTCGATACTTTTTGCCCAAAAACTTTGAGGCATATTTTCCAGTAACTCTTTTTTAAGTTTTTGTTGTTCTACAAATGTGAGAGCAATACCAATTTTTCTTCTTAATTTTTCGATCTTTCTGGCATTGGTACTATATTCAGTTAGTTGATCTTCTGCCAACATGATTAAATTTTCTAAACTAAGACCCATTTTTTTCTTGATAAACGACAATCAGCCATTTGATCTTATCATTGGAGTTCAAGCCTGATAAACTTTGTTTGAATATTGCGTTATTTGAGATTTTCATTTTTATAACTTATTCTGTAATTTACACAATAATATATTTAATTCGATCGCATCATAAGCTATGAATAGCTCAGAGAAAAACCCCCTAAATCCCTACCCAGCCTATCGACATCTCCCCTTATCAAAAGGAGACTAGGGGACTTACAAGTCCAAACTTTACCTCATAACTATGAGAAACGCTATATCAATTAATAATAATGTTAAAAAAACTTTTTATTTTAATCATAATAATCATCAATTTTATTTTAGAAAATCCTTTATCAGTAGAAGCAATCACTCTTAATCAAAGAATAAATGAATATCCTCAATGGCACCATAAAATATCATTACCTCAAACAGATCAAGATTTAATGTTTCCTTCATGGCTTGAGGGAAAATGGAAAGCTTCTAGTATTTTAAAAGCACAAATAGCTCCTCTTGCACCAAAATTTAAGACCCCTGGATTTGATCAAAATGAAGAATATATCGACAAAGAAATTAATTTTAATGTCCGCTATATTTCCACTATTCAATTACCAAAACAAGATAATTTTTTACCTTCGGTTATTAATACCAAAAAAATCATTATTGCTGATCGAGCTTTTAATGGATTGTCGATCGCTCAAGCATATATGGGCATAGACAATGTCCAAAAAGTCATTAGTAATCCCAATAATTCCACAGAACAAATAACACAATTTAGATCCAATAATCAATTAATTTCCACTGTAATTGGTCGTCGGCAAGAAACAGTTTCCGACCAAGAATTTATTACTAGCGAAATAACTAGACAATTTTTTCGTCGTCCAGATAGCGTCTATTTAAACTTAGTAGAAAATACGACTAAATATAAATTTATTAATTCCATTTTAATAGAAGGAGAACAAATTTCTGCTGTTTATTTATCTCCTGAAGATCCTGATTATTTTATCGCTCTTGATAAACCTGTAGCACTTTATTATTACACTTTAAAATTAGAAAAAGAATAATAATAATAATATAGAGTAATCATTAGTTCACTGACAAGAATCTTGATCTATCATGGAAAGGATTTAATTCAATAATTATTTGCTGATCATAACTTGTGGAAATTTTTTCTAATCAACAACTACCTACAAATCCTCATATAGTTGTTTTTTCATCGACAAAAGTTGGCAATTTTGTTGTCATTACTCCCCTACTTAGAGGACTCAAACAAAAGTATCCTGACTGCACTTTAGACTTCTTTGGTAGTGAAATAACTAAGGGTTTTGAGACTCATTGTCCTTATATTGATTGGCGATTTTCCCTTTATACCAAACGTGCAGACTTTTTGGATAATTTAGCCGAAGCTATTCACCAACGTCGACAAATTGCTGGAGATTATGATTTAGCCATTAATTGTGATGAATTCAGTGAAATAAATTTAGTTCTGATGAGTGCTATTCGTCCTTGTTATTTTGCTGGAGGTAGTTTATCTCCCGATTTTCGTCTCAAATTAGACACAAGTAATGACCCAGTACAAAAGATTTTAGCTGATTCAGACTGGAATAGTCCTGCATTTGTCAAAAGACATCAAAAAATCATCAATAGTAACTATATTGGCGAAATATTTTGTCGTATAGCCTATGTAAAAACCGATTTTTTCCACTTAGAGTTGCCCAGTCATCCTCCTAATTTTTCTATACCTGATATTTTAATTAATGTCACCGCCACTCGTCCTGCCAAAATGTGGCCTGTTAACTATTGGAAGCAAGTCATTCGGTGGTGTGAACAACAAGATTTGACCGTGGGTTTAGTGGGCAATAGTCCTAAAATTCAACAAACTCTTTACAATGCGGGTAGTGTTGAGGATGAATTATTGCGAGAAACGAATCTCATTGATTTACGTGGTCAAACTTCCCTTGATGAATTAGCTGGTGCATTATCACAGGTAAAAGCTTGTATAGTTGTGGATTCTGGTCCTTTACATATCGCCGCTGCGGTTGGTTGTCCGACGATCGCAATTTTTGGTAATGATGCAGATGGTGATGGTGCTAGTCCTATTCGATTATGGGCTCCAAGACAATCTCACGTTAAAATACCTGTTTCTCAGTTCAAATGTACGATTTGCGAAGAAAATCGATTTAAAAATAATGATTGTTTAGTTCAAAATCATCCTTGCATGAATCATCTTCCACCCCAGACAGTATTAAATGATTTAAAGGAATTATTGAAAAAATAATAAATCATGGTTAATTTGATAATATTTTGAGTATTTATACTTGTTTTCTAGACAGTTTTTTAAATTAGAGCGATCGCAAAGATGATTTATTGGAAGTTAAACCACATTCATTTTGAAAATTGGAGTTTTTTTGATTAGTCATTTAGTTAAAACAATTGAGCTTTTCCCGTATTCAGGACTGCTATATCAACTTTACTTATCCAGAGAGATTTCTCTTTTAATTAACCTTCATTTAGGGCTTCAAATCCAGCTATTACATCCAATAATTCTGATGTAATGGCACTTTGACGTAACTGACGATACTGAGTCTCAAGCTCTTCAAGACGTTCTTCGATGTTTTTTTGTGCTGATTGCATGGCTGCCAGACGACTAGCATTTTCACTAGCAAGAGAAGCGGCTAAGGCTCGATAGAGAGATACGAATAGATATTGACTAATTAATTCGGTAAATAGTTCTTGCCAGTCCATGGTAAAAGTGGGTAAGACAGAGTTAGACTATCTTTTTTTCTCTAAGGATAGCAACCAATCTCGATCGAGGGGTAATAACTGTTGTTGACAGGAACGATAAGAAGATGAACCAGTCGGTTGATTGTAAAATAGTAAAATCTTGCCAATTTGCTGATATTGTTGCCAACTTTTGAGCATCAGTAAGATATCCTTTACTGTTTCGCTGATGCCAACAGCCGAGGTGGGCAGAGCAAATTCCTCTTTTACTTGAGATCAAGGTGTTTTAAGGTAAGGTCGTAAGAGAGAACCAACAGTAGCTATTAAGATTGGTTTTGAATTGGATAACTGCAACAAATACTGACTAAAATATTGGGTAATTTGTTCATTAAACTGACCGCAAAATCCTTGATCAGAGCCAAAGACGATTACTCCTAATTTAAGATGGGGAATATCGGCTGTTGATCTTAAATTTAATGAAAGTGGTTGACCTGCAAAATATCGTTCTCGCAGGAGGATTTGAAAACCCATCTCGACAGCACGGTTATATTCGACCAAAGATTCTACCGCCTGTTCATATTGTCGAATACTCACTGCTGCCAGTGCTTTCATTGTTTTGACAACGGAATATAAATCTTCAACGGAGTTAATAGTTGCTTTTAGGGATTCAGCAGTTGTAGTCACAATCTTTTTTCAGTATTAGGTATTAGGTATTTAAGAATTCTGGAGATGAATTTAATCGTCAATTATCCATTGCTTACAAGCATTTTGGCACTTATTCAATAATTCTACTTTGATTTGATTTGATAGTGGTTCTCCTGATTCAATGCGATCGCAGATTGTTGGTAATTCTTCTATAACAGTCTGACGAATGGCTATTTCTGCCTCTTTGATCCGTTCCAAAGGTACTTGATCTAAAACTCCTTCATTCACAGCTAAAAGTACCGCTATTTGTTCTGCTACTGACAAGGGTTGAGATTGTTGCTGTTGCAGAATTTCACGCACACGCCTTCCCCTTTCTAAGATTTGGCGACCATCCTCATCTAATTGAGTCCCAAATCGGGCAAAGACTTCGACTTCCTGAAACGGTGAATAAGATAAGCGTAAATCTCCAGCGACTTCTGCGTAAGCTGGTAATTGCGTCTTACCACCTACCCGTGAGACAGATTTACCAACTGATACTGCTGGTAAAATTCCTTTGCGATAAAGTTCAGGAGATAAATAAATTTGACCATCGGTAATAGATATTAAGTTGGTAGGAATATAAGCGGAGATATTTTGAGCTTGGGTTTCGATAATCGGTAATGCGGTTAAAGAGGCTCCTCCGAACTCTTTTCGTAAATGAGTACAACGCTCTAGCATCCGTGCATGAATGTAAAAAATATCCCCTGGATAGGCTTCTCTACCTGGAGGACGACGCAATAACAAAGACAGTTCTCTATATGCCCAAGCATGGCGGGTAAGATCGTCATAGACGATCAAAACATCTCGTCCTCGTTCCATAAAATATTCCCCGATGGAGGTGGCTCCGTAGGGAGTAATGTATTGGAAACCAGGGGCATCCTCTCCATCGGCAACAACCACAATTGAGTATTCAAGGGCATTTCCTAGCCTAAGTTGTTCGATGACTTTGGCTACGGCTGAGGTACGTTGACCTATGGCACAGTAAATACAAATAACATCTTTTCCTTTTTGATTGAGAATAGTATCTACTGCGATCGCTGTTTTTCCCGAACTACGATCGCCTACAATTAATTCTCGCTGTCCCCTTCCCACTGGAATTAGTGCATCTACCACTTTCAAACCCGTTTGAAGTAAAACTTCCACTGGAGCTCGATTGATAAATGGTGGTGCTTTACGTTCGATAGGCAAGTATTCTCTAGTTGCGATCGTTCCTTGATCATCAAGAGGTTGACCAATTCCGTTGATAATTCTTCCTAAGAGGGCTTCTCCCACTGGTATTTGCAGTATTTTTCCCGTACGCTCAACTTCTTGTCCTGCTTCTAAATCCTCACTATTTCCTAATAAAATGACTCCTAATTCATTGATATCTAAATTAAAAGCGATGCCGAAAACTCCTGATGCAAAACGAATCATTTCCTCTGCTTTGACAGAGGGTAAGCCTGTTACTTTAGCTATTCCTTTATCTATAGATTTGAGGATACCAATTTCTTGTGGTTGGATTTGAAGATGGTGAGTTTCTAATCGTTGCTCAAATTTAGTAAATGTTTGCTCTAGAAAAGTTGGTAACGAATTTTCTTTTCGATTCATGGAAAAAGTTTTTTGTTAACTCATAGATTATGTATTATTGCTGAAGCTACTGACTTAAGCTTGAACAGGGATTTATTGTATTTATCCACCATAGCCACACACTCCTGTTCTTGGAGAATTGACCACAGGTAAAAGCATTTCATCATCACATTTATGATTTTGAACACATTTTTTACAAAGCCAACCATTACCATCACACTGACATTCTGTGCATATCTGCACAGCTGGAAAATTCCCGCATTTGTCACATGGAACTATTACTTGAGAATTTCTTGACAAGATTTTGATATTTTGACGATCGTCAATCAAGCCTCTATAATCTCCAATAAATTTGATCACTAACTCGGTTGTACTTCCAAAATCATATTGGTAATTTAATGTATTACCAATATTGGCAATATTTTTTATTTTGGTGTTCATTGATATTTCATCTCCCCATCTTCGCGAGGAAAATGAACTCATATGACCACAACATTCGAGCCATATGTCTCTGAGAAAACCATCGAGGTCATCTAAGGTTGTAGTTTCTGATATCAATAAAAATAAGAAATAATCTTTATTGTATGGGTCTTTAACACAAATGTAATAATATTTCTGGGCTAATTTATTCGTAGTGATTTCAGATCGCTTTTTCAAACATGTAGCAATGTGTTTCCCAA
The DNA here is from genome assembly GCA_011088145.1 of Cyanobacteria bacterium MH1_Bin12. GTDB lineage: Bacteria > Cyanobacteriota > Cyanobacteriia > Cyanobacteriales > Cyanobacteriaceae > JAALKG01. Next base: position 12,205 of record JAALKG010000069.1, read on the forward strand.
TGCCTCTTGATGTAAATTCTGAATTGCAGAGTAAACATTTACTTTTTGGTGCTTGATATTCCATTATGTCCTCATTCTTTTTTTAGATTTGAAAATGTTTTTCAAGAGAAAGTAAATAACTTTTCAAATTCCAAGGGATTTTATAATCGCTCGCTTGTAGTTCAATACCACAAATTAATTCTGGTGCCGTAGTAAATTGAACTGTATTGCCCTCATAAATTTTCTGTTTGTGCAAAGCATCAAGAATCTTGTCAGAACTTCCTTGAGTCAGCTCGAAACTACTGCGAATAATTAATCCGTTATTTGATTTTTGTAAACATTGAGCTAGAGATTGTTGTTCTTGTTTATCTAAATTTTCTAGACGATGAACAAAAGTACGAATTGCTTGTTCTTCTAATTGAACATCTGCTATTTCTTGAAAGGCTCGACGGGCAATTTGATATAGTTGTTTAGTTAGTTTTTCTTCTAGATTCTCGAAAAATTGTTCTTGCTGTTGTGCGATCGCTTCTTCCCAAGTCGTTTGTTTTTGCTCGACTTCCTGCCGTGCTTGTTGAAGCAAATTATGATATTGTTTCTCTCCTTCTTTTTGAGCTTGAGTAATAATTTCTTGTCGTTTTTGTTCTAAATTTTCTTGCTTCTCCTTATACAAGAAAACTTGTGCTTCAGCGGCTTTTTGTTCCTCTTTTGCTTGTTGCCAATGGTGATCAATCTGTTCTTGTCGCGCACGAATAGTTTGAACTATTGGTCGATACAAAAAGCGATCTAATAAGAAAACAAGAATGAGAAAATTAATTAGTTGAGCAATAAGAGTAAACCAATCAATTAGCAAAGTTTAGCCTCCATTTTGTACACAATGATTCCAAAAAGGGTTAGCAAAAATCAAAATCATAGAAACCACAAAACAGTACATTCCAGTAGATTCCACCAATGCCAAACCGACAAAAAGAGTACGAGTGATAGTATTTGCTTGATCGGGTTGTTGAGCTAAAGCACGCATGGCATTAGCTAAAGCCAATCCTTCACCAATAGCAGGCCCAATCGCCCCGATCGCCATAATAATACCTGCTGTAATAATTGAAACGACACCAATTAAACCGAGATTATCCATTTAAATTACTCCTTTCCTATCATTATAGAAAAAATTTTTCGATCGAAGAAAGTAAAGGGTACTGTGCATAAATTGAAAATTGAGAATTACTGACCTCTGAATAAGTTAATCAGTTGATGAATAACTAACACAAAGCGATCGAGCAGTTATAATCTCAGAGCTTATTTCGTGTTTTTACGTTGCTGAATACTCATCCCCGAAGCGATATAAACCATAGCTAAAATGGTAAAAACATATGCCTGAATTTCCCCTACCAATAATCCAAAAAGAATCATAATGGTGGGAAATATTGACATCCTCCCAGCGTCGGAGACGCGGGATTCCTAAGAAATCTAGAGG
>JAALKG010000070.1 GCA_011088145.1 Cyanobacteria bacterium MH1_Bin12
ACCTCTAGATTTCTTAGGAATCCCGCGTCTCCGACGCTGGGAGGATGTCAACTTAAGTTAAATTTCCAAAAGTCTAAAAAAAGAAATTGAAAATAGTTGAACAAGGCTGGTTTTTAAGGTTGATCTTGGCTTTTAAGCATTATTATGTATAGGTTTCATGTTTATTTCCCAGATCCTAATATAAGATTTTCAGACTGATTTTTTTCATTTAATTTGATTTGTCAAAAGCGATTTAGTCGAATTGCTATATCAAACGCTTAATGTGAAGAGTGTTTCGTTTGGATATGATTAGCTATAAGTCATAAGACAGTTGCTATTTAATAATCTACCAATAAAGTTGAAGAATTTAATTAACGCAAATTATTGATTCGGTATTCTATTTTGACGCAAATATTTAACTGTAAATGGCTCAACAAGCTTAGAGCTTAAAGCTCAAAGTCTATAGCTTTCAACAGTTCAATATTAATCAAATTAATTCAAATCAGACGTATATTAATAATTAAAATGGGTGCAAAAGTTGCACCCCTAATTCTCAAATATCTGATTATTTCTCAACTTCTAATTAAAAGTCTATTAACTCAAATTAGGTCTTTTGGTATGCCAATCCGTAGCTTGTTGATAAGCATAACCAAGTTTAAATAAGACATCTTCTTTTAATACATTACCGATTAATTGCATACCGATAGGTAAATTATTACTATCGAATCCACAAGGAAGGCTCATTCCAGGTAAACCAGCTAAATTCACAGGAATAGTCATTAAGTCAGATAAGTACATGCTCAAAGGATCATCTGTTTTTTCTCCTGCTTTAAAAGCTGTCGTGGGAGCGGTAGGAGTAATTAAGACATCTACATCTTTAAATGCATTGTCAAAGTCTTCTTTAATTAGAGTTCTAACTTTTTGAGCCTTTAAATAGTAAGCATCATAGTAACCAGCAGATAAAGCATAAGTACCGAGCATAATCCGACGTTTAACCTCTGCACCAAATCCTTTTGCTCTAGTATTAGTATACATTTCCAAAAGATTATCAGCTTCGTCCCTAATTCCGTATTTCACTGCATCATAACGAGCTAAATTAGCAGATGCTTCTGAAGGGGCAATGATATAGTAAATTGGCAAACCGTAACGGAAACGAGGACAAGAGATTTCTTTAACTTCAGCACCCAACTTCTCTAATTCTTTAATGCTTTGATTAACACTTTCGGCGACGACTTGATCTAAACCTTCCCCAAAGGTTTCTTTGATAATGCCTACTTTTATTCCTTTTAAGTCGGTAGTGAATGATTCACGGTAGTTGGGGATATCAACTTTTATACTTGTTGAGTCTTTTTTATCATAACCTGCGATCGCTTCTAGTAAAATAGCTGTATCTTCAACTGTATAACCAAAAGGTCCGATTTGATCTAAAGAAGAGGCATAAGCAACTAAACCAAAACGAGAAACTAAACCATAAGTGGGTTTTAAACCGACGACACCGCAAAATGAAGCAGGCTGACGAATCGAACCACCTGTATCAGAACCTAAAGAGACAACCGCTTGTCCACTAGCAACGGCTGATGCGGAGCCACCTGATGAACCACCCGGCACTCTGGTTATGTCCCAAGGATTGGCTGTCACTTGATAGCCAGAGTTTTCAGTTGAACTACCCATAGCGAACTCATCCAAGTTGGTTTTGCCCAGAATGATTGCACCTTGTTCTCTTAATTTTTGCGTGACGGTAGATTCATAACTAGGAACAAAGTTTTCTAGGATTCTAGATGCACAAGTAGTGGGAATACCCTTGGTGGACATATTATCTTTAACTGCGATGGGTATTCCTTCTAAAAGATTAATTTCTTCTCCTCTGGCAATTTTTTCATCTACCTGTTTGGCACTGGCTAAGGCTAAGTCTGTAGTGATATATAAAAAACTTTTTAATCTTGGCTCTAAGGTTTCTATCCGCTCTAAATACTCTTGGGCAATTTCTACGGCGGAACGTTCTTTACTTTTTATTTGCTTATGTAACTCTAAAATCGAGGTCATGAGTTAATTCTCTTTCTGCTCTAGATTATTCATTCATACACTATTATTCATCGATCGAGACTATTTCACAATTAATAATTAATAATTAATTATTTTGAGATATTCAATGACTAACCAAATTACCATTGTTTCAAGAATTCATCCACACTGGATACATTTAGTGTTACAAAATATAATATTTATTTTTAGTTTTTGATTTTTGAGACTGGCACATTATACCATGGGTTGGTATTTATTTTTTGAAGAAAATATTTTTTTTTGACCGAGAAGATATATTATGTATCTAGCATTTTTTTAATGATTGCTGTGAGGACAAAAAACAAATGGTAAAACTTAAATTTATCCAAGCTCGTGGTGGATTGACAACCACGGAAAGAATTTTACAAATAATTCAAAACAATCCGAGAGGATTAACGATGAAATCTCTGAGTCAAGAAACCAATCGTCCCATATCGATGCTGAATATTTGTCTGCGAAATTTAATTAAAGACAAACAAGTCAAGGTTAGACTAAGTAACAATAGAATGCAACAAATTTATCACAAAGCCTAAAATTGATAAGTGGAAAATCAAAAGTAAAATTCTTATATTGTAAGGATTGAAGAGCTGTTGGGGATACTTTATGAATCGGAAAAATGTTATATATATTTTATGAGTAACCAAAAAAACAAGTCATTACCAACATCTTTTCTTATCGTGACGGCTAAATGGATTTGGCAAACTTTGTGGAAAACGATGATGAGTCAATTAGCCCCTAGTTCAACCCAAGGTAATTATCAACGTCCATCTAGTCAGTTTCGTCATAGTGTAAGTCAAAAACAAGATGCTCTGTATCCCTCTGAACAGGGACGTTATCGTTTATATGTCGGCATGGGTTGTCCTTGGGCTCATCGTACTTTGATGGTAAGGGCATTAAAAGGTTTAGAAAATGCGATCGAAATTACGATTGTAATACCTTCGGTTAATCAGGGAGGTTGGGTAATGGCTGAGCCTTCAGAAAATTGTCAGTCTTTAAAACAACTCTATCAGTTATCCCAAAGTAATTATCAAGGGCGTTGTACTGTACCAGTTTTATGGGATAAAAAAACGAAGACAATCGTCAATAATGAAAGTGCAGAGATAATTATTATTTTAAACGAACAATTCAATCAATTTGCCACAAATAAAGAATTAAATCTTGATCCTGAGCAGTTGCATAATGATATAGAAGCATGGAATGAAAAAATATATCACAATGTAAACAATGGTGTTTATCGTTGCGGTTTTGCTCAAACTCAATCTGCTTATGAAGATGCCTGTCGAGGATTATTTAAAACTTTAGATGCGATCGAATTACATTTAGAGAATAATATTTATTTATGTGGAGACAAACTGACATTAGCGGATGTTCGTTTGTTTACGACTTTGATACGTTTCGATGTGGCTTATTATGGTTTGTTTAAATGCAGTATTAAACGCATTAGTGATTATCCCAATCTAAGTCGATATGTTCACGACATTGATAATTTGCCCAATATCAAAACCACTTATGATGTAGCAGCTATCAAACAAGACTACTTTGGCAATCTCTTCCCTCTCAATCCTAGTGGTATTATTCCCCTATAAAAATGCGATCGCTGTAAGGTACAATCAAAAGTTATAGATTCTAAAACAATCAAGCATGTATTGGAAAATTTTAACTTTTTGGTTTGAGGAAATTGATCAATCTCAGTGGTGGGAAAAAGATGACGAATTTGATCGATTAATTACTGATAAATTTTCTGAAGTTCACCTCAAAGCAAACAATTGCGAACTTTACGAATGGAGACAAACAGCTAAAGGAAGATTAGCGGAAATTATAGTTTTAGATCAGTTTTCCCGAAATATATTTAGAGATACACCCCGTGCTTTTGTCTCAGATTCCTTAGCTTTAGCTTTATCACAAGAAGCGATTTCGGTTAATGCAGATAATCAACTAAATGCCATAGAGAGAAATTTTCTTTATCTGCCTTTTATGCACAGCGAATCTGTTCAAATTCACGAAATAGCAGTCCAGCTATATCAAAGAAATGGTATTCAAGCTAATTTAGATTTTGAAATAAAGCATAAAGAAATTATCGATAGATTTGGTCGATATCCTCATAGAAACGAAATATTGGGAAGAGAATCAACGGAGGAAGAAATCGAATTTTTAAGACAACCCAACTCTGCTTTTTAATTGTATGAAATTAATAAAAAAATCGATCGCAACAATTAGTAGTTAATATGAATAAGTATCTCGAATCATCTACTTATATTGATTGGCATCATCAATCGATTAAATCCCTTGCCAATAATTTGTCTTCTCAATGTAATTCAAAACACGAATTAATTAAAACGACTTTTGAATGGGTAACAGATAACATCAAACATAGTTCAGATTTTCAGTTAAATCCTGTTACTTGCAAAGCCTCTGATGTTCTCAAGTACAAAACTGGATATTGTTATGCTAAAAGTCATCTTTTGGCAGCGTTACTTCGTGCTAATTCCATTGAAACAGGTTTATGTTACCAAAGATTGAGCGTGACAGGGGATGGTTCACCTTATTGTCTTCATGGTTTAAATGCGGTGAAGTTAGAAAATAGTTTATGGTATCGCATAGATGCCCGTGGAAATAAAGAGGACATTGATGCACAATTTTGTCCACCGATAGAAAAATTAGCTTTTTCCATTGAATCATCGTTTGAGGCTGATTTACCTGAAATTTGGGTTAAGCCTTTACCTCAAATTATTGCTGTACTTGAAAAATATTCGACATGGCGTGAAGTTTACGAAAATTTGCCAGATATTGAATAATGATAGGAAATTTCAGGTGATTTTCAGATAATGCTCAGACTGATTTGTTTAAATATTATTTTGAACAAGCAATACATAATAAATTTTATGATTCAAATCGATCGATTTTTACTTTTATTGTGGGTAACATCAGTTAAATATTACAAATCAAGTCAAAACCTGACTTCCTATCAACTTTTGATAACGTCTTTCCAGCTCTTTTCTCAATCTTGTACCATCTTCCAAATATTCGGCTTGTAATAAAATCTTTTCTGCTGCCTCTCTTGCTAAAATCAATACGTCTTGATCTTCTACCAAACTCGCTAGGGCAAAATCTGGTAAACCTGATTGACGACTACCTAAGACTTCCCCCGGCCCTCTCAAATTCAAATCCATTTCTGAGATAAAGAAACCGTCTGTTGATTGTTCTAATACTTGTAATCTTTGAATACCATCAGGATTCTTACTACCAGTAATTAAAATACAAAAAGATTTGTGACTACCACGTCCTACCCTACCTCTTAATTGATGCAACTGCGACAAACCAAAACGTTCTGCATTTTCAATTAAAATTATCGTTGCATTGGGTACATCAACTCCCACCTCAATCACTGTTGTGGAAACTATTATCTGAGTTTCATTCTCCCGAAAAGCATTCAAAGCTTTATCTTTGTTTTCGGAGGACATTCGTCCATGTAATAAACCAACATTAAAGTCAGGAAATATCTTTTCACTAAATCGTTTATGTTCTTCTACTGCTGCTTTTACGTCCAATTTCTCTGATTCTTCTACCAAAGGAAAAATTACATAAGCTTGTCTACCTTTAGCTATTTCACGTTTAATTAATTCGTAAACTTTGGATCGTTCTCTTCCCGTTTTAACCATCGTTTTAATCTCTTGCCTACCGGGGGGTAATTCATCTATTTGACTGACATCTAAATCGCCATGAAGGGTTAATGCGAGAGTTCTAGGAATGGGAGTGGCGGTCATACTCAGTACATGAGGTGCTTCTCCTTTGGCTAATAGTCTTCCCCGTTGTTGTACTCCAAAACGATGTTGTTCATCGATGACGACTAAGCCTAATTTACGGAATTGAACTGGATCTTGAATGAGGGCGTGAGTACCTATTAATAAGGGCAATTCACCGCTTTGTAAGTGGCTATGAATATCCCTCCGTTTAGCGGTTTTAGTTGAACCTGTGAGTAATTCCACGGGTAAATAAAGCTGATTAAACCATTCAACTATTTTACGATAATGCTGTTCTGCTAATACTTCGGTGGGTGCCATCAAGGCGGCCTGATAACCTGATTGGAGGGCGGCAAGGATAGCGAAGACGGCAACGATGGTTTTTCCTGAACCGACATCTCCTTGGATAAGACGATTCATCGCCGAAGATGATTGTAAGTCTTGTTGGATTTCTTGAATTACTCTTTGTTGAGCATTGGTTAGTTGAAAGGGTAAAATTTCTTGAAATTGTTCGATAAGTTGTCCTTGAGGTGCAAAGGAAACGGCGACTCGATTGGCTTTTTCTTGTTGTTTTCTTTCTAAAAATCCCAGTTGTAGATAAAAGAATTCGTCAAAGATAAGTCTGCGTCTGGCTTCAATCAGTTGTATTTGTTCTTCGGGATAGTGGATATGTGCGATCGCTTTTTGTAAGTTAATTAAACTATACTGTTCTTGGAGAATATTGGGTAAAGGATCTTTTATCTGTTTAATTGTGATCAAAGCTTCTTTGACTGCTTTACGAATCACATCGGCAGGAATTCCATCGGTGAGAGGATAAACAGGTAATAAACGACCAATTTTGAAGGAGTTGATATTACCTCCATCGGTATCTAATACTTCAAATTCAGGATTGTCAAGGGTAACACCATACTTATTTTGTTTAACTAATCCAGAAGCGGCAACGAGAGCATAACGAGGATACATTCGTTTAATTTTTTCTTGCCAACCACGATTACTATAAAATCCACCTGCGTAGAAGCGAGTAATTTTGACTTCTCCTGTTCTATCCTCGATGGTTAAACTGAGAATGGTTAATTTTTTGTTTTTGGGACTACTAAAGCAACTAATTTTTTTGACTTTACCGATAATAGTGACAGTCTCCCCAGGGTTTAAGTCTTTGATATTGACTTGACGAGCATAATCGATATGGTCTCTGGGATAATAAAACAGCAAGTCTCGAATTGTTTTGATGCCTAGTTTTAATAATAAGTCTTTTTTCCTGAGTGCGATCGCTTTTAGATAAGTAACAGGATCGTTTAAAGTTAAAGTAGAAACTGTGGAAGTGTTAGTAATGGGATTTGTTTTCGCAATAGTAGCAGGAGAAACAAAGGTTGATGGAGTAGATTCTTTGACCGCAGAAGGTTTATTTTTTTCAATTTCTTGAATTTCAGTAATTAAGACTTGAGTTTGGGCAATTAAATCGACTCTTTCGTTAGAAGTTAACTGGGGATAACGAGCAAATTCTTTAGCTGTATTTTGCCACCGAAAAGCAACCACTAAATTAGTGACAGGAGGTACATTACCAAAAGTTAAACAGAGAAATTCACTGAAACGATATTGTTTACCTTTTAAATTTTGATAACCATATTCTTTTTCTACAGTTAAGGCTTTTTCTATTCTTTGCCAATCAAAGTTATGGAGACTTTTACTACTCATTGTCTTGGGATGGAAAATCTTTCTGATTGTCATTCTAACCAAGTTCATGATGGAATGGAGAAATCAAAAATGCATAATACATAAACCAGTCTTGAATTTGATTAACGATCAACTGTCCATCGATCGAGTATATCTTCAAATAGTACTTCTTCAATCCATGTTTTGGAAACTACAGTCAGAGGCAGTGCGAGTAACAAACCTAAAACGCCAAATATGGTCGCAAAAAATATTTGAGCAAAAAGAGTAACTGCGGGTAATAAAGATACTTTTTCTGCCATTACTTTAGGAGTTAGCCAATAACTTTCAATATTTTGAATAATAAAATACCAAATAATAATCGGTAGAATTTTCCAAGGAGAATCGACAACTGCTATCATCAATGGAAAAACTACGCTGGCAGTTGGTCCAATATTGGGAATAAAATTTAATAACCCAGCCAGAAGAGCATGAACTAAAACAAATTTTACTTGTAAAATAAATAAACCCATTCCGCTTAATGTTCCAATAAACACACAATTAATCAGAATTCCACTGAGCCAACTGACGATCGCAATTTCACTTTTGTCTAAAATATCATCAACTCGATAACGATAAAAAGAAGGGAATAATTGACGAAAATAATAACGATATTGGGATGGATTTAGTAAGAAAAATACAGTTAAAACAAATACTAAGAGAACTTGAGAAATAATGACAACAATATTAGAAAATAAGGCAATAAAATTATTTAATAAATTATCAGGAATAAAAGTATTGTTTTTATTAAAACTGTCTAGATTTTTAAAAAAATGCCAATAATAATATTTACTTTCATCTAAATTATTTACTACTTCAATTAGCTCATTTAATTTATTTTGTACGTTTGGTAATATATTAAGTAATGATTGAAACTGTTCTACAAAAGGAGGTAACGTAATCAATAATAAGACATTAAAGATGATTATAGCACCTGTCATAATGATAAACACAGCAATCGATCGACTCAAATTAAATTTTTTAAACTTAATCACTAAGCGATTTAAAGCTACCGCTAAAATTACAGCACAAAAAATTAATAATACAAGTTGGCGTATTTCCCAAAGAATATAAAGGGAAATCAAAAAACTTAAAAAACCTAAAGATTGACCAAAACTCATATTTACTTACGAACTAAAAACATGTTAATTTAAATAGAAAAAATTAAAATAATAAAAAGTTAATATTATGCGAGAAAAAATAATTGTATGGTTAAATAACAATGTTTCTCCTAAAAGAATAAAACATATCTTAGGGGTAGAACAAATGTCTATTGACTTAGCTAAAAAACACGATTGTGATGTTGAATTAGCTGCAAAAGCAGGATTAATGCACGATTTAGCTAAATTTTTTCCTCCCAAAAAATTGCTCAAAATAGCAAAAGAAAACAACCTACCACTAGATGATATTACAGAAAAACATCCCCATTTGATTCATGCTGAAATTAGTTCCATTGTTGCTCAACAAGAATTTGGTATAAGCAATCATTTAATCTTGGAGGCTATTAGTAATCATACTTTAGGTCGACCAGAAATGAGTAAATTAAGTTGTATTCTTTTTATCGCAGACAAACTGGAGGTTTCTAGAGGTGATACACCAGAATTAAATGACATGAGAAAAGTTAGTGAAGAAAATCTCTATAAAGGTCTGGCAATGGTCTGCAATTACTCTCTATGCTATTTATTAAAATCTAATCAATTAATCCATCCTCGGACAATTTTAACCCGCAACTGGGCATTATCCAGCCAAAATTGACAATTGACAAAATAAAGTTCACAATTAATTAGCATAATCAATAGCGATCGTCAAATAATTTAACATTAATATCTAATGAAACAGTAATAATAAATGCTTAATGTGAATCAGTTTCGTTTAGATATGATGAGCTATAATTCATAAGGCAGTTGCTGTTTAATAATCTACCAATAAAGTTTAGGAATTTAATTGACCAAAGAAAATTAAGATATAAGCATCTTCTTTTAAGAAGAAAATAAAAAAACATAATTCCTTATTTCTAGCCTCTATCTTCAGATAGAGGTAACTGTAAAATTATCAATTCTCAATTGTTCGACTGTAGACGACTCAACAAGCTTAGAGCTTAAAGCCTCAAGTTTATAGCTTCCAATATCAATTTTATTTTTAGTGATATGTCAAGCAAAAATTCTCACAGATTATTTCCTCAATTGTTATTAAGCTTGGTTACTCCAACTATGATGGTAAGCAAAATCACTGGTGACAACTTAATCAATTTACTCGAAGATATGGGTAAAGCCAGTGAAGAGGTTTTTCGTGGTCAAAGATTACCCATTCTCAAAGATCACTATTTTGATTCTGAATGAGCCTCAATTTATCTCGATTTTATAGAAATTAATCAACTGACATGACAAAATGTATCTCAGAAAACTATCTATAATGAATGCTCACTGGTAAGCTAACAAGGGCATCTTTCTATAAATGTTAATAACAAAACAGAATTATCTATTTTTGACCCTAGCTAAAGTTAAAAATAATTAAGAATTTTAAGAAGATAAAGTTTTTCTTTAAGTCCTTTTTTAGAGATATTAAAAACTTTTGGATATCTTCTTAATCAATAAAAATAAAGAGATTAATAAAAATAAATAAATGACTATAGCAAGTACAAGTTATCAAGAAGAATCAAGTATTTATTCTAGCTCCGAATTATTACTTCGTCATCGATTAAAATTGGTAGAAGAATTATGGGTTTCAGTCCTTGAAAATGAGTGTGGAACAGAACTAGTTGATTTATTGGATAAACTTAAATCAGCCTGTTCTCCAGAGGGACAAACTACAGGAATAGAAGAAATTTCTGTGAGTAAATGGATAGAACAATTAGACTTAAATGATGCTATTAAAGCAGCTAGAGCATTTGCATTATATTTTCAATTAATTAATATTTTAGAACAACATTACGAACAGAGAACTCAAAAGCTAATTCGTCGTACCAGCACTGAATCTCAAGTAAATGCTATCAACAAATCTTCAACCAATGGTAGTAACAATAAAACCTCAGACCAAAGTTACTTTGACCTCAAATCAAATCCAAGTGGTGGTGGCACATTTCATTGGCTTTTTCCCTATTTAAAAAACTTAAATGTACCCCCTCAAAAAATTCAAGAATTAATTTCTCAGTTAGATATTAGTTTAGTTTTTACGGCTCATCCCACAGAAATTGTTCGTCATACAATTCGTAAAAAACAACGTCGCATTTCTTCGATTTTAGAACATTTAGACATTGCAGAACAGTCTTCCCGTAATATAGGATTGAGCAACTCTTGGGAAGAAGAAAACTATCGTCAATTGCTATTGGAAGAAGTTCGTCTCTGGTGGCGTACGGATGAATTACATCAATTTAAACCAACTGTCTTAGATGAAGTTGACTATGCTCTACATTATTTTCAAGAAGTTTTATTTGATATTTTACCTGAACTATCAAACCGTTTAAAACAAGCTCTACAGAATACTTTTCCTAATTTACAACCTCCTACTGAAAAATTTTGCTATTTTGGTTCTTGGGTGGGTGGCGATCGAGATGGCAACCCTTTTGTCACTCCAGAAGTTACATGGTCAACAGCCTGTTATCAAAGAGGAATTGTCTTAGATAAATATATAGATTCAGTTACTCAACTCAATGACATTCTTAGTTTATCCTTACATTGGAGTAATGTAGAACCAGACTTATTAGACTCATTGGAAAGCGATCGAATTGCGATGCCAGAGCTGTATGATAAATACTTTGTACGCTATCGTCAAGAACCATATCGTTTAAAATTAGCTTACATAGAGAAAAAACTACAAAATACGAAAGCAAGAAACGACGCTTTATCTGACCCTGAAACAAGAAAATCCATTAAACTAGCGAAGAAAGAAGACAACGTTTATCCCAGTAGTATGGATTTCTTGGCTGATTTGAACTTTATTCGGTCAAGTTTGGAAAATACAGGCTTAAAATGTAAAGAATTAGTACGTTTAATTCGTCAACTGGACGTTTATGGTTTCCATTTAACACCCTTAGATTTTCGTCAAGACTCCTCTCGACATTCTGATGCTCTAAATGAAATAGCCCAATATTTGGAAGTATTAGACAAACCTTATAATGAGCTATCGGAAGAAGAAAAAACCGAATGGTTAGTACAAGAATTAAAAACTCGTCGTCCTCTGATTCCCAGTGAAGTTACCTTTTCGGAAATCACTACCGAAACTATTGAAACATTTAAAATACTTCGTAATTTACAACTAGAATTTGGTTTAGATATTTGTCACACCTATATCATTAGCATGACCAACTATGTTAGTGACGTGCTAGAAGTCTTATTATTAGCCAAAGAAGCAGGATTGTATGATCCTATCTTAGGAGTGACCACCATTAGAATCGTACCTCTATTTGAAACAGTAGAAGATCTTAAAAGAGCTCCTTCGGTAATGACAGAATTGTTTGATTTACCTTTATATCATGCTTGTTTAGCAGGTGGTTATGAACAAGTAGATAAGTCCAAATCCTATCTCAATTTACCAGAATTATCCCCTTATAATCTACAGGAAATCATGCTCGGTTATTCTGATAGTAATAAAGACTCAGGATTTGTCAGTAGTAATTGGGAAATTCATAAAGCTCAAAAAAATCTAGCCAAAATTGGCAATAATTATCAGATTAATATTAAAATATTTCATGGTAGAGGTGGTTCTGTTGGTAGAGGAGGAGGCCCAGCCTATGCGGCTATTTTAGCTCAACCTACTTCCACAATCAACGGTAGAATTAAAATCACCGAGCAAGGAGAAGTTTTAGCATCTAAATACTCTTTGCCTGAATTGGCTTTGTATAATCTAGAAACTATCAGTACTGCTGCTATACAAGCTAGTTTACTTGGTAGTGGTTTTGATGATATTGAACCGTGGAATGAAATGATGGAAGAAATATCAGCGAAATCTCGTAAGGCTTATCGTAATCTGATTTATGAACAACCTGATTTTTTAGACTTTTTTATGTCTGTGACTCCTATTGAAGAAATTAGTAAGTTACAAATAAGTTCTCGTCCTGCTCGTCGTAGTACAGGTAAGAAAGATATATCGTCTTTACGGGCAATTCCTTGGGTATTTAGTTGGACACAAAGTCGCTTCCTTCTACCCGCATGGTTTGGTGTGGGAACTGCTTTACAAGACTTTTTAGAAAAAGAACCTGAAGAGAATTTGAAATTATTACGTTCTTTTTATAGTAAGTGGCCTTTCTTTAAAATGGTAATTTCTAAGGTAGAGATGACATTATCAAAAGTAGATTTACAAATGGCTCATCATTATGTGGAAGAATTAGTCGAAGAAAAGGACATAGAAAGGTTTGATAAGGTATTTAATCAAATCGCTAAGGAATATTATCTTAGTCGGGAAGTAATCTTAAAAATTAATCAACAAGAAAGATTATTGGATAGTGATCCTGAGTTACAAAGGTCGGTACAATTAAGAAATGGGACGATTGTTCCTTTAGGATTTTTACAGGTATCGTTGCTTAAACGTCTGAGACAATATACCAATCAAGATAAAGCTGGTTTAATTCACTTTCGTTACAGTAAAGATGAGTTGTTAAGAGGTGCATTATTAACCATTAATGGTATTGCTGCTGGTATGCGTAATACTGGTTAATTTGACAGCATGTCTGATGTCAATGAAAAATAACCAAAATTTTTAGAATTAATAGACATCAGACATAATAATACTCATAGGGAAAAAAGATTAATTTGAGCTGAACTCAACAATTTTTTATAATCTCCCTATTTCTCTGTTTTTTAATTCACATCAGATATATAGTAATTCCCGTGTAAGTAAGGTACAAATAGCTTAGATTGAAGCCCCTCTACCTCTAAATCCCCCACATTTGGGTTACTTACAAGTCCAAACTGTACCTGATAACTATCAGAAACGCTATATACATTTATTTAGTTCATTAAATAGACCAAATCATGATGCCTCCCTCTTTGAGGGTACTAGGGCGTGTCATCAATTAAGCCAAATGACGATCGCTGCTAAATGAATACCA
>JAALKG010000071.1 GCA_011088145.1 Cyanobacteria bacterium MH1_Bin12
GTGGTATTCATTTAGCAGCGATCGTCATTTGGCTTAATTGATGACACGCCCTAGGGATATAAAATCTTTAATTCCCATCAAATCATCTTTAATTATTGTTCATGATAATACTTTAGATCTTGAAAGACCATTCACTCTTATTAATTATCATATGATTCCCTTTCTAGAATGTAATGGTAAGTATTGGGGAAAACCTGCTGATGATGCGATCGCTATCTCAGAACTTAATAGGTTGAAAAGTCAAGGTGCCCAGTGGCTTGTTTTTGCTTGGGTATCTTTTTGGTGGCTGGAGTATTATCAAGATTTTTACCAATATCTTTGTGTCCATTTTCCCTGCGTTCTCAAAAATGAACGTTTGATAATATTCCGTCTTCAAGAAAAATGCTAACAACTTTAGAGTAATCAAACTAGAGGATTAGAGTAAAGATAACCCTTCATTTTGAGCATGAGTAAATATATTACCAAACTTCTTATTCAAAAAATATGAGTAGTAAATAGCATTATGATTTCAAAACAAAAAGCTTTATTAGGTTTTAAAGCAATAAAACAAGATGAATGGCTTAATCTAAGCATAAATAATAAATTACTGACTGTAACACCAGAAATTTGGAACAAATCCTATTCTCTTGAAAATAATACAATAGATTATATTGTCTGCGATTATTATCCATTACAGCAACTACCAATTTACGATTTATTATCTGTTCTGAATGAGCTATATCGTTTACTAAAGTCTGGAGGTGTAATACGCTTTTGTTTATTTGACTTGGATAAAGCTATTAATGCCTATAAAAGTAGTCCATCTGATTGTGATTATTTCTGGTCAGGAGAATGGGAAACAACCAGTGGAAGTTTTATTGCCCACATAACCAACTATGGTTATCTCTACACACCATTGACCTATGAATTTAGTGAAGAGTTATTAAAAAAGACTGGTTTCCAGAAGGTATTTCAAGTTATCTCTGGTCAAACTAAAAGTTACTATACTGACATTGTGGAATTAGATAAACATTTAGAGCAATACTTTTTCTCTGTCGAAGCTTTTAAAGCCACTAAGTTAGGGACACAAAAGCGAATTTTGGGAGGAAAATCCACTCAAATTCATTGTAGCTGGGTAAATTCTCCTAATACGAGTTTCACTGTTACTTGGCACACTCCCTCCGAAAAGAATTGTGTCGTTGTTGAATATCGTCCGTTAGGAACAACTTTTTGGAATCGAGTACAAGGTTCAACAAAATCTTCTCCTGGAGAAGGATACTTACATCAAGCGACTTTGAGCGGACTATTTCCAAATACAGAATATGAATATAGAACTTCAAATGATCAGCAGACAAAACCAAGGATGAGTGAAATTTACCAAACTTGCACTGCTCCAAACGCAGATTCAGCAGATTTTAGCTTTGTATTTATATGTGATACAGGATTAATTGGTCGCCTAGATGATAATGCAACGGGTACAAAACAAATTATTGAAGAGATTATTAATGATAAACCATTGTTTATCCTTGGTGGTGGAGACTATGCCTATGCTAATGGCGATCGTCGCTATACAAATCTTAATGAAGCGATCGATGCTTGGTTTAATCAAATGCAACCTATAATCGCTCGTTTTCCCTTTATGGCACAATACGGAAATCACGAGATTTTGCTTGAAGAGCGTTTTCGTGATTGGGCACCGAGGTTCAATCATCCAAAAGGATTTGATGGAGAAAAAAATTATTCTTTTGATGTGGGAAATGCACATTTTACGGCATTATTTGTCCCCGATCCTTCTATGGTAAATTCAGAACAGTTAACTTGGCTTGATGCAGATCTCAGAAAAGCAAGAAATAGAGGTATGAATTGGTTGATTGTATATCAACACCAGCCTATTTTTGGTCATGGTCATAGCCATCCTGCTAATCCACAGTTATCTCAATTACTATCACCTATCTTTGAAAAATACCAAGTTGATTTACATCTTAGTGGTCACGATCAAAATTACGAGCGAACTTATCCACTGCTAGGCTTGCCATATAATCCTACACCCATTTCCACCTCTATAAATCATTATCAAGCTGGCAATGGAGTCGTCTATGCCAAAGTTAGTCCTGGGGGGAAAAAGTCAGAGAAAAAGAATGATTTCTCTCGATTCATCATAAAACAGCAGTCATTTATGGCAAAACGAGATGATACGGCTCATCATTACGCTCTGGTAAAGGTACAAGCGATCGGAAAATTGAAGATAAACGTTTACAGTGTAATTGGTGATAGTACACCAAAACAACTGATTGATTCTTTTGAGCTTAGATAGCAAAGGACAAGGGGCAAAGGATAAATATAATGGTCATTCAGAATTGAGAATTGAGATGAATCCCTGCTTCGCACGTCTTCGGTGAGAATTGAGAATTACTGACTCCTGAAGTTGGAGGCTTGAAATTTAGATTTTAATTTTTCTTATTTCCTTCTTGAAAGAAGAGGCTTGTATCCCAATTTTTTTGATAAACGATCATGATAAACTACGTTCGTCTTCAGAACAGCAGTTTTGCATTAGAGTCAAAAATTATTTTTTAACTTAAATGTTGTTGACAAACCATTGGAAATGTCTACCCATGAGCTTGTTTTCTCTTGAGCAATCGTTTTGATAGCTTTATTTCTGATTTTCAAAATGTTCACGTATGAACATTTTATCATCTCTAATCCTATCTGATTTAACCTTATTCTCTTCGATAACCAGCTTTTGAGCATCTATAATAAAAATTATTGGTCTAAAATAAAATCAATTTAAGACACCTTTAAAGTCTCAATAAGCCCTTAATATGAGCCCTCAAAATGTTCATGTATGAACATTTTCTGTGAGTGAAATAAACAGAATAATCAGGGAAATTTTTTCCTGAAAAGTGGGAAAAGCTCAATTATTTTAACTAAATTAGTAATCAAAAAACTCCAATTTTCAAAATGAATGTGGTTTAGATCTATTTCCATAGAAAATTTTTTTATTTTAAAGCAAAAACAACGATTGTATTGTTTTTGAATAGACAATTATATTGAGAATGAAGATACTGATTAAATTCGATATAGTAATCAAACCACCAAAAAGAATACCAACAAAAAATTAGATAATTGGCTGAAGAGTTTTCTAATCTTTTCAATTCTTGAATAGCAGATTGATCGTCATTAGGATTTCCCCAATATTTACCATTTCTTTCAGGGAAAGGTATCACATTGTGTTCACGGAAAAATACTCGGTTATCAACTCCCAACCAATATGATTCGTCTACTACTGCAACTAAGCCTGCTATAGTAATAATTTTTTCTAGTTCGTGAATAGATTGGAACAACCGATAACGATTCTCTAAAACTGTTTCTTCTTCGCCCCAAGGAGTTACGCTCCTATGTTTTTTTTCAATCAAATTTAAGCTCGCAATATAATTACTGGTTGCTTTCTCCCAAAGGTCAGTTAGGATCTTTTTATGCTGGAAAATATCTGACTTGCGAGCTTGCTCAAATCCTTTTTCTCGCATTTCTTGGGGATATGGTTTCGAGATAATTTCGGCTACTTCATGGATAGAATCATAAATGAAACCTGCACCACCTAAATATTCCTTAAGATCAGGACGAAGATTAGGTATACAAACTCCTACTCCTGATGCTTGAGCTTCTGCCACTGCTATCGGCCAACCAACTAAATTAGCCTCTTTAGAACCTGTATAGACAAGCCATTGATGTTTTTTATATTCTCTGGGCATTTCTTCTGGTTTGATCGCAGGCATAAAATTAATAGGATCTCCCATTTGCTGATTCAGATTTTTAAGTTCTGAGGTCAAATAAGCACCAAAACAGTATAAATTGAATGTTTTTTCAGGTATTTGAGAGGCTAATTCTAAAAAATCTGGTATTTTTTTCTTTGTCAGAGCCGCCGTGGCATTCATCACTCCTTTGCCGTTGGGGGTGCGATCATAGAATCGTTCAAAATTGACCACAGGATAGGAATCGTGTATTTTTTCGGGGCGAATACCTTCTTGTTCCAACAGAGGACGAGTGAAAGGGAAAGTGAGAACACCTAGACATAGTTCACTATTAATAATTGATGCTGATTGTTTGATATATTTGCCGCTGAGGTCAAGAGCATCAAAAGAATTAGCTCTAATAGTAAAGGGGAATTGCTGCCATTTGGGATTAAAGTATCCAGCACAGTAAGCTAAAATTCTTGTATTTATTAGCCAATGGGTATGCAAAATATCAGGACAAAATTCCTCTATTGATTTCCGAATTGATATTGGGTTTGCAATACTTTGAAACGGAAAATGATTGCGATAAGTTCTTTGCGGTTTTCCCATTGTTATAATTTGAATCTCATATTCTTGATAAATTGCTTCTAACTCAGAGCTAATATAAGTTTGAGATATTTGAGGATAGGTACTTACAATATAGGTCACACGTTTTTTCGACATAATTTACACTTTTTTTAAATTAGTTTTATGTGAAACATTGCTCAGTTAATTTTCTGTCTTAAGTCAAAAATAATCACCCATTCATTTTCAAAAATGCAATTAAAGTTACTACATACATAATTGTAGAATTCAGAATAGTAATCAAACCACCAGTGCGATCGAAGTCCAAAACAGAGAAATTGTGAACCTTCACGACACATTCGTTCTAACTCCTCAATTGCGATCGCACTATCAGCAGGGCGGCCTGCATACTCACCATTGGATTCAAGAAAAGGTAATGCTAGATTTTTTCCAATTAATTTAGATTCTTTTAAATCTTCATTGATGAGTATAATTGTTATCAACTTCTTGAATAGAAGCGATCGCTTCTTCCAAATTTGTAAAACAAAGAATACCTTCACCAACAGGAAAAATACTACTAAATCCTGTATCTTGAAGAATAACTGGACGACCACTAGCTAAATAACAAGCACTTCTTTCACTAAACCAACCACTATTACTAATCACATAACCATGTTTTGCTACGCTAAATTCTACTTTTGATTGCTGAATATATTGTTGATAAGTCCATGGTGTAAGGGAAAGTTTCGCTGGGTTCAAGATCTTCCAACCCGATTTCGCTAAAATATTAAAATCTTTATCTAGTAAACCACTGATCGCTAATTCAAATATAGAACTAGAGTCTATTTTGGATGGTAAATCAATAAATTTTATAAATGAATCATTTTTCATTCCATAATAAATATGATTATATTCAATGGATTTATAACTTCGCCATTGCATTACAGTTGTATATTTCAAGCTAGCTTGAAGGGGTAAAACAGGCCATTGATTAAGAAAAATTGGTGGACGAGTTGGTTGCCATGGAAATCCATCATCAGGAATTTTACTTTGTAAAGTGCCAAAATTTTCTCCAAATGTAAAAAATTTATTATGTTTATTTGATCTTTCCAATGCATTACGATTGGTTAAATTTTTAATTTGAGTAAAAACAGGATCTTGATCAATCAGAACACGAAGAGGAATTTCTTCCAACCATGGACGTATCGGATTTATACCACAAAGATTTAGTAATAAATCTGCTGATTTACAAATATTGATTATGCGATCGCTACAAGGACCAAACCATTGGGAAGTATGCTCATCAAAATAAGACCATCGTTCAGCAAAATTAATTTTGGTAAAAACATCATGGGCAAAATGCAAACCAAATGAAGGATCTTTTCCCATAGTTTGTGTTATGGGATTATAACAAGACTCATAACAGTCACTATCTTCCAGAAAATAGACATCATGACCCAAATCAGCTAAACCCATGAGGTATTGTAAATTACTCGTAACCATTCCTCCTAGAGGTCCACGTATTATATAACCCAGTACAATTATACGTAAATACATAAATGCTTTGAATTTTTTATGGATTAAAAATAAATGAATATGTTATTTTTAGTTGTTACTGATTAGTTATTTTCAAGAAATATAATCAGGTGGATTGTGTTTCATTACAGATAAATAATTCTTTATATCAAAATCTAGTTTTAGAAACTTAAAGAGCAATTCTAATTGAATTGATTTTTGAACGATATCTTCATAAGTTATATGAAAAGTAGATGAATTATCTTGATCATAATGATAATTAAGAAAATAATCTTGTTGTTGTTTGAGAATTTTAGTAGCATTAAATGTCTTTTGCCACCAACCACTTTGAGACATTGCCTCAATTTCTCTAGTATTAAAAATAATTTTACTATTGGGAAATAATAATCTTAAAAAATCCATTTCCCATTCAAAATTCTCATAGGAATAATTTTTGTCTGTATTTGACTCATCTAAACCAAATCTTATTTCTTTAAATCCCCATATTTTATATTGATTATGAGGATTATACATATCTAAAAGTATTTTTCTTAAATCGATTATTATTTGTTTTGAATTATAGATGTTATACCAAGAAGGTTTAACATTCATTTGTTCAAAAACTTTTCCCGAATTATTTTGAAATTGCTTGGTTAATGTAGGTGAATTTTTAATCTTGGCTAAAAATTGATCATATATTTGTCTTTTTTGATTGGTTTGTACAATTTTTTGATAAAAAGTAGCTAAATCCAGAATTGCACCAAAATTTTCACCACAAATATGACAGTCTTCCACTTGATTTAAAAGTCTTTGCAATAGAGTACTACCACTTCTTCCTTGGCAAATCAAAAAAACACAATTGCTTGTTAATTCAGACATTTTCTAATAAATCTTTTAATACAATATTGCAATCAAAATATTCTTGAGCTATTTGACTCGCTTTTCGAGAATGTTTTGTGTAATTTGCTTCCACTTGTTCAATACCATAAATAGCTTCTTGCAAATTGTTAAAACTCAAAAGTCCTTCCCCAGTAGGTAATATGGAAGAAAATCCAGTATCTTGAACAACGACAGGCTTTCCTAATGCTAAATAACAAGCAGAACGACAACTAAACCATCCTGTTTTCATTGCTACATAAATATTTTTGGCGATCGAAAATTCTCCTCGTGAATTACCAATAAAATTTTGATATTGATCAGGAGTAAGAGTATTACTTGGAGCATCAATAACTTGCCATTCGTTATCAGCTAATTGTTTAAATTTTTGATTCTTTTTCATACTAGATAAAAACCGAGAAATAATAGTCCAATTATTTTTCTCAAACCATTTGAGAGAAGTTGTTATTCCTCCTACTGCAATCAAAAAAGAACTATTAATTTGTTTTGGTAGTTTAATTATTTTTTCAAATTCAGCGTCTTTACTTTTATATTCAACTCCTTGATAAACTAACTTTCCCTTAAAAGAGTTCCAAGACATAATTGTTGTCCAATTTTTAGGCTGTGACAAATTAATTTTTGAAATAGAATTCCATAAATCCATAACGATAGGCATTCGAGTTGTTTTCCAATCTAATCCAAGCTTAGGAATTAAACAATCATGACTATTTATGTTTTCTCCATAAGTAAAATAGCGATCGTGTTGCAGAAGATTCTGACACCATCTTTCAACATTTTCTGACCAAGAAAATTTCTCAGAAAAAACAATTTGATTATATCCAGGATCAGTATCTAAGAAAATTTTTACACAATGATTACTAAGATTCTCAGGGATGGGGCATGCTCCGCTAATATTCAAAAATAGATCAGCAGTTTTTGCGACTTCGTCAAAAGCTGATTTGCTCATACCAAAACTAGTTTCATGCAAATGAAAATAATGCCAATGATCATTTAATTCTGGTGCATATAGCTGAAAAAAATATTTGATATATTGTGCTGAATAATTTCCCTCAGACACATACTGTTTTTGTAAAGGATGATATGGCCAACACCAAGTGTCTTCATGATAATAAACATCATGTCCTAATTTTGCCAATCCGATTATATAAGAAAAATAGTCCCATGCAACTCCACCAACCGGATAAAGTGCAACTAAGCCAGTTACAATAATCCGCATTTTTATTTTTGTTAAATAGGGCTATGATTGATTCTTAATAAATGCTTCATTATACCAAGAATAAGATTCTAAAAAAGATTGAAATTCCGTAACCTCATCCTGAAAATTAGAATCTTGCTCAGAAATAGCTTCGTCAAGTAAATCATTGGCAAATTTATATAGTTCCCAGTCCAAATGATTAGTTTCTAAAATGATTGCGATCGCTTCTGGTGGTAAAGATTCTATTGAAGGTCTTTTTTTATTAATATGTTTTGGATAATATGAAATGTCATTTTTTGAACAATTAAATGTTCGTTTTAAAAGAATAAATGTTTCATTAAATCTATCTGTTACCCCTACAATTGAAAAATAACGACGCAAATTTTCTTTGGCTTTTGCTAAAGTTGTTTCTGTACATTCGTCGATATTGGGATCTAAACCGGAAATTCGACGAGTTTGATCATTATCAAGCTCTGGAAGAGATCGTGGGTTTCTAACAAATTCTTCTAAGCTCATCTCCCTCCAAGTTCTCTTTTTTTTGTTAGATGAAGTTGATGGTGATGAATCTATTTTTTTTCTCCATGTATTCAAATGATAGTAAAGAGAGACTATTCTATCTACTGGATGACGTATCAAAGTTGCATAAGTAAATGGTTTAGATAAATATTGATGTATTCCAAACCAAGAATGACCGAGAACTGCATTTAAATCATTTCTTGACAAAACATTTTGGATTTTTTTTGGTACTTGGAATCCTATCTCTCGAAAAAAACCTATTTCCGCTGGAAAATAAAATATCCCAGAATGAATTTCCAGTTTATAAGGTTCTCCATCTGAAGAGATTTTAATGGAAGAGACATTATCGTCGCCAAAATAACTATATATAAGCCTATTGAGTGAACCACCTGCAACTTTTGGAGTATGTACAAATATTAAAATTTGATTATCTATCATTTTATAATTTTCTCAATTGATATAATCAAGGTCGTTTTGCTAATTTAATTATGATTCTTTTTCCGTTCAAAATAACATTCTAAAGTATCACTTTCCAAGGCTTGCTGAATAAATAAAGATACATCTGTATCGATAATTTGTAGTTTTCCTGAATCTAAGTAAAGTAGCATATCACAATTTTCTAAAGTACTAAGTCGATGGGCAATAGTTAAAGTGGTACGTCCAATCATTAAACGATCGATCGCTTCCATAATCTTTACTTCTGTTACCATATCAACAGAACTTGTCGGTTCATCCATAATTAAAATTGGTGAATCTTTTAAAAATGCCCTTGCTAAAGCAATTCTTTGACGTTCGCCTCCAGAAACTTTCATTCCTCTTTCCCCGACCTGAGTATTATAAGCATCAGGCAAGTTAAAAATAAAGTCGTGAGCATTAGCCGCCTGAGCAGCAGATATGATTTGTTCTTCGCTAGCTTCTGGCTTTCCATAGGCAATATTTTCTCTAATCGTAGTCGAAAATAAAACTGGTTCCTGAAGGACGATCGAAAATTGATTCCTTAAGTCAGCCAATTTATAATCTCTTAAATCTACATCGTCAAGTAATATTTTGCCTTTTTTGGGATCATAAAAACGAGTTAGGAGATTTAATAAAGTTGTTTTACCTGCCCCTGTTTTTCCTAAAATTCCCACACGCATACCTATAGGAATTTCAAAGGAAATGTCATGTAATACTTGTCGTTTAGAGTCATATTCAAAACATACATTACAATAGCTAATTCTACCTTTAGCTCGAGATATATTCACTGCATTAGTTTTTTCTGGAACATCTACAGCTTCATCCAACAGTAAAAAAACTCTTTCCATAATGGCTAACTTGGATTGAAATTTTGTTAAATTGGCACTAATAGTTCTCAGGGGTTGATAAAATTGAGCTAAATATCCCATTACTAAGAGCAAATCCCCTAATGTTAATCGACCCGAATTAATCGCTCCTACTCCAATAAAAAGAACTCCGGCGGAACCGAAAGCAGTAGTTAAACCCATTAATAAATTTAAACTACTCTCAAATAAAGTTAATTGGAGATGATCTGTTAAAGCTTTATTTGAATGTTTAATAAAACGTTCGTATTCCCTTTTTTCTCGACCAAAGGCTTTGACTACTCGTATTGCCGCTAATACTTCTTGTACCACTGACATCGATAGACTTTTGACTTTATATAAATCTTTCCATTGGCGTCGTATAGAATTCCGATAAGCTTTGGCAATCCAAAATAATATTGGTGATACAGATACCGCAATCATTGCTAATTGCCAATCAATACGAAAGATAACGTAGAGCATCCCCACAAATTTAACATTGGCACTGATGAATTGAATAAAGCCATTTATTAAAATTTTGATGGCTTCAGCATCCCATTGAATACGATACAAAGAATCTGATATTCCCTGACTATCATGATATAAAAGAGAAAGTCTTTGTACGTGAGTAAATACTTTTCCTCGTAAATCTAAAACTAATTTTTCTCCTATATAAGTTTGCAGCCAATTAGTTGTCATGCTTTGAATATTTGTGAATAAAGCGATCGCAACTATTAAACTAACCGAAAATATCAGTAAAGAATTATCAGAATTAGTAACTGATTCTGGTATTAAAACTTGTAAAAAATTTGGTAAAGGATTATCACTAATAACACTGTCAACTACTATCTTTAAAGGCAGAGGTTGTAATAATGCTAATGGCACACCAATAAGACTAAGTACAAAAATCCCGATAATACCAAGCCAATCAGGACGAATCAAATGGAGAAGACGCTTGATAATTTTTAAGTCTGTATAATTTGTCATTATTTCCCGTCAGATTTTTAGATTAAGTCAATAAAGGGCAAAGTTCAAGGGACAAAGGGCAAAGGTTTTGTTAATTTCTCCCCACTGCTCATCTATCAAGACAAATCAGTCAGGAGAACGAAACCGTCTTGGGGGATTTAGGCGATGTACTGAGCTTGTCGAAATAGGGCATAAGTGCGGTACTTTTTTTCACGGAAATGTCCTTAAACCAAATAGTTATCTAAAATTTAAGATTTATGTAATTCATCAATTAAGTTATTATGATATGCCATAGAAGCTCCACAATATCTAATAATTTGCACCGTAATCACAGCAGTAAAACTTAATAAAATACCAGCGACCAAAAAAGCCTCATCTGCCCAGGCAAAAAAAGCTAAAAAAGTAAATAAGATAATGCTGATTAATAATAATGGAGAAACAACAGGATAAGCTTTAAAGCGAATTAGTTGGTTTGTTTGACTGAGGTATTCTACTACCATAACAGTACGTACAGAACCCCAAATTCCTCTCCTGATTTCTAAATCCCAAGAATCATAAGTACCTCCTCTACTGACAAATAATTCTTGTTGTAACCAATTTTGTTCTAAGTTGTTTAAGTCAAAATTAGATGATTGTGCGACATCTATCAAAATATTTTTAGTTTGAGATAAAGGAAAAGTAAATTTAAAAGGAGTTCTTCTTCGCCAAGGGGTTAAACCGTTCACAAATCGTCCTTTAAGACGAGCAATTGGTTGAATTAAGTGTAACCAAGAGGTTAATATCAAGGTTGAAACCAGAGGCTTGTTAGATGAATTAGATTGGTTATAAATAGCACTAATAATTGCTTGAACTATTAATAAACCCACAGTTGGTATTAATAATGCGATCGCCCATAATAAAGGTTGCCAGAGAAATCCTAAACTCACTAAAATGAACAACAAAATTACAATAAAATACCATTCTGGCATTAATGTTAGGCTACTAATAAGACTGGGAGGACTTTCTTCTAACGATTGAAATGGTTCGTTCCCCCATGTACCATAATAAACTCGCCATTTGGCAGAAGGGAAAGTTTTACTGATACCTTTACCGTATAATCTCCCTGGCTTGTAAACAATCTTTACGAAATGCCATATTACACCCTGTTATATGCTCAGCAATATTATCTGATATTAATACTGGAATTGGGCCACCAGGAGAATGAGCAACACAATCGGCAATAAATCCATCATCACCAGGAGGTAAATTAGGACCACCTACGGCTACAAAATCATGCTCTACAAAGCTTTGAGCAAGATATGATAGCCAATCAGGATCAGGATAAGCATCATCATCTAAGTAAGCGATTATTTCTCCTGTCGCTGTTTGCCATCCTGTATTTCTAGCGGCACTTAAACCCCTATTTTCGGTGGATATTAGTTTAATGTCATATTTATATTGTTTAACTATCTCTGGGGTATTATCATTAGAACCATCATTAATGACGATCACTTCATAATTGGGATAATTGAGTTTTTCTAAAGCATCTAGAGAATCATGAATTGTTTTAGAACCGTTATAAGTACAAATAACGACAGAAATATTAGGAAATGCGGGTAAAGCAAAAGGTATTTCTGCAAAAGATTGTTTAACTATATTTAAGCTAAGTTTTGGTTGCCTGTCTTTTGTTGTTATGCCAAATGCCCAATCTGTAATTTCTCTTCCCCCTCGAAACCATTCATCTGTCCATGCATAAACAAATGCCCCTGCACATCCTGCTTTAAAGGCAGTGTTAATTTGCCATTGAAGTGTCTGTGCTTGTTTTTCTTCTCCATTACGCAAGCTATCTAATCCTAACTCAGTCATCACTAAAGGGCGATCGTCAGAAAGGTTTTGTAGGCGATTTAAATAAGCTGTTAATTTGTCTTGATTTTCCCAATAAACATTAAAACTAACAAAATCTAAAAACGGTAATTTTAAGTATTCTGTGGTGGGATAATTAACGTAAGTAACTAAAGCTTGATTATCTTCTTCTTTAATCGCCCAATAAAGTTCTTTTAAATAATTTTCTATTTTATGATGACCAAGCCAACGAACCAGAGATGAAGGAATTTCATTGGCTAAGTCATAACATAATAAAGCAGGATGATTGGCACAAATACTGGCTTTTTCTCTAATTAAAACTTTGATTTCTGCGATCGTCTTTTTGTTGTCTATTAGATAACCAAGATATTGTTGTGCGACTAAACCTACCATTACATATAGTTTATGTTTGAAAGCTATGTCTAAAACAATTCGAGGAGGGCTAGTGTAAACTCGAACACAATTAATATTGTTTTGAGTCATCAATTCAAAATCTCGGTCTATTTTTTCTAAGTCAGAATATTCATTGCCTTTTTCGTCTGGTTGAAATGTACCATAAGTAATTCCTTGAATGTCAAGTTTTTTACCCGATTGGAAAATAAATTTTCCTTTGACTTGTGGACGTTCAGGCATTTATATTTAGACTCCTCTTTTTTCTATTTCAAATAAAAATATTCGGTATAAGCAACACCTTCGCCAAAATCCTGAAACCCTATTAATATCGTTACGATTTTCTTGGCTTGCAGACCTATATTTAACAAATTGGCGAAGGTATTAATAAGGTTAATAAATTGACATCCTCCCAGCGTCGGAGACGCGGGATTCCTAAGAAATCTAGAGG
>JAALKG010000072.1 GCA_011088145.1 Cyanobacteria bacterium MH1_Bin12
AAATAAAGCTTTCTTTGAGATTTTATCTTTTTATCCTTAGATCTGGGGGACTACCAAAATTAGCTCATCAAAACCCACAAGCAATTAATATTGATCAGTAAATAGAGAAAATCTTGATGGTTTGGGACATCTACTGTGAGAAGGTCGCAGTTTAATGGCAAAGGTATTGTTTTGTCCGAAGAAATAAAAAATATAAATTCTGCTGAAAATGCAGTTGCTGTTTCTCAAAAAGTTCTCAAAAAATCTAATTTAGACCATGGGTTGAAATTAAAAGGTATTTCATATTTAAAAGGGAAACAAAAAAAATTGAAGGATGGTTAGTCGTTTATAAACTCCCAGTACCAGAAGGTTTCTCTCCAGATCTTCTGTGGGTTGAATTATATCCTGAACTTGGACAATTTTATATACCAGATCTTTTATAATTATGTAGCAGTCCTAAAATAGATTGTGGCAAGTAATGTCAGGACAAAATACCATTGAAAATACTGACTTATAACAGAAAAACTAGTAATATAATTCTCAATTCTCAATTCTCAACTCTCAATTCTATATGAATACTCCTAGCCATGTAGTTGTCAACTTATTTTTATTAGGTAAAGAGGATTCATCTAAATTTTATTTACCAATTATTATTGGTAGTCTCTTACCTGATATTGCTATTTTTTGGTTTTATTTTTGGGCTAAATTTATAGCCAAAATACCTTCATCAAAAATCTGGTCAGAAGTTTATTTTACTGACTTTTGGCAAAATATTTTTGCTGTCCCAAACTCGATCATCTTATGTTTAATCGGAGTGATGATTTGTCATTATTACGGCTTAACTTGGCTGGAAATTATGTTGATCAGCATGATAATTCATTGTTTGTTTGACTTACCAGTCCATCATGATGATGCCCATAGACACTTTGTCCCTTTAACGAATTACCGTTTCATTAGTCCCTTTTCTTATTGGGATATTCGTCATCATGCCAAATGGATAGCTTTAATTGAATTACTATTAGTTAATATCAGTAGTTTTTCTTTATTTAACCAATTTGATACTTGGTGGTCTAGAGGTTTGATCTTATTTAATTTAACTGTCTATATTATTTTATATTGGCGTTTCTATTTACCTTATTTTTTCTCTTAATTGTACTTTATTCAATTCTTAAAGGATTAGGATCAATTACTAACGAAACAGTTCGATGACAACTACTTTTTAAACTTAATAATTTCGCCTTTATTTCTAAATCAAATTCTTGAATAGATTTAAGTAAGATTTGCCAACGATAACGTCTGGCAACCTTCATGATATTAGCTGGTGCAGGCCCTAAAATATCTATCACTTCAGGTAATAATTTAGCACATAAATCAGCGATCGCTTCAGCAGATTGACGAACTTGTTTACTATCAATACCAGACACACGTAACAAAATCAAATGACTATAAGGAGGATAATCCAAACTTTCCCTATCAGCTAACTCCTGTTGTGAAAAAGCTAAATAATCATGATTTTGCACAGCTTGGATAACATTATGTTCAGGAGAATAAGTTTGAATAATAACTTGTCCTGCCTCATCACCTCTACCAGCCCTTCCTGCAACTTGGGTTAGAGTTTGAAATGCTCTTTCTGAAGAGCGATAATCCGAATGAAATAACAAGCCATCTGCCGAGACAACACCAACTAACGTGACATTTTCTAAATCAATTCCCTTCGTTAACATCTGGGTACCAATTAAGATATCCGCTTTCCTTTGAGCAAAATCAGATAGTATTTGACGATGGGCATTTTTATTCCGAGTCGTATCACTATCAAAACGTAACACTTTCAAATTAGGAAATTCTTTCTCTAACTCTAAAACAACCTTCTGTGTACCAGTACCAAAAAATTTGAGATAGGGAGAAAAACAATCTGGGCATTTTTTTGGATGAATTTCGGTATGGTTACAATAATGACAACGTAATAACTCCGTCGCCCCTTCGTGGGTATAATGATAAGATAAAGAAACGTCACAATGAGCGCATTCCATCACATAGCCACAACTACGACAAGAAACAAAAGTGCTATGTCCTCGACGAGAAATAAATAAAATAGCTTGCTTCCCCTCTTCCTTGAGAGAAGAAAGGGCATTATATAAACTATCGCTAAAAATACTCCTATTTCCTTTTCTCAACTCTTGTCGCATATCCACAATTTC
Source organism: Cyanobacteria bacterium MH1_Bin12 (assembly GCA_011088145.1). GTDB lineage: Bacteria > Cyanobacteriota > Cyanobacteriia > Cyanobacteriales > Cyanobacteriaceae > JAALKG01. Next base: position 2,178 of record JAALKG010000072.1, read on the forward strand.
TACTGGCGGTAACGGACGTTGATAGATGCGTTCAGGCAAAGAAAGATAATAATTAGGGTACGAGTTTAATAACAAATTATCATTGTTTATGGGCTTGTTTTGGGTGGCTCTCAACCAACTTTCTAAAGAGGGTGTAGCTGAACCAAAAATTACAGGACAATTTTCTAATTCTCCTCGCCATTGAGCCAGTAAATTAGCATGATATGTCGGGATAGGTTGTTGTTGCTTGAAACTAGTATCGTGTTCTTCGTCTAAAATAATCATACCTAGTTTGGGTAAAGGAGCAAAAATAGCACTACGAGTACCAATCACAACTTGTGATTCTCCTGTTAGCATTTGCCTCCAAGTATCATATCTTTCACCATCACTCAAACCACTGTGATAAACACAGACTTGTTGTCCAAATCTAGCTCTAAATCTGTCTGTGAGTTGGGGAGTTAAGCCAATTTCAGGGACTAAAACTAAAGCGGACTTTTTTTGTGCTAATATAGGTGCGATCGCTTGTAAATAAACCTCTGTTTTACCCGAACCTGTCACCCCATGTAATAATACGGTAGCGAAAGAATTAAGGCTGTTAATAATTTCTAAAGCATTACTTTGAGCTTGGGTTAGTTGTTTAGGAATATCATTAATCACACAAGAGTCTTGTAATAATCGTAAAGATTCTCTTTCTTGAATCACGACACAACCTTTATTTGCCAAAGTTTTTATCACAGAATTACTACTAAGCTGACATAGATTCCGTAATTGAGATAAAGCTAATTCTCCACCATTATTTTTCAAAACAGTTAAAACATCTCGTTGTTTGCAACTCAAAGAATTCTCTATATCATCAGTTAAAAAAGTTGCTGTTTTGGTATATTTAGGACGTGCTGTCGTGGGAGATTGTAGATAAGTTTCTACCCATTTACGTTTTGTTAATTGGGATATAGCCCTTCTAGCATTACGGATTTTCTGGTTAATAAAATGGGAAGTATAGTCTCCTGATTTACTTTTTTGTAATAATTTTAAAACTTCCATTTCCTTTACTGAGCAAAAATTTTCTACTCCAGCAGGTATATTCTTAGGTAAAAGTTTTACTCTAGTTTGAGATTTCAGTAATAATTTAGGAGGTAAAGCGGCTTTAACAACGATGATCAAATCAGTAAGATAATATTCTGCTGTACGTTGTAATAGAAGCCAATAATGAGTCGGAAAAAATCCAGTGGCAATTACATCTTCAATTTCCTTAATTTTTTCTATGGGTAAATTGGTCGGAGTTTCTGAAGATATTTTTAAAACTATACCACCGACGATCGCATTCCCAAAAGGTACACTGACGATATCACCTATTTTTAATGTTATATCAGGTTTAATTTTATAAGTGTATAATCCTTGAGAATAAGCACAATCTACCAATACTTCTGCCCATTGAGGTGAATCTTTAGAGTTAAGCTGATAAGACGAGGTAGATTCTGCTACTTTCATTAGACATCTCCAAGGAGTTGAGGGCTTGCTTACAAAGTAATTAATCGGTTGTTAAAAGAATTAACTGACGTGATGCAAGTTGTATTCATTATAATTGTCTGCTGAATACCTGAAAGAATCAAGATTAAATAGAACAGGGAGAAAGGAGAATCGCTCTTACGATAAATAACTATCGCTGACAAATGAGAAGATAGTTGTTTTTTACTTTTTTATTTGTATTTAATCTTAGCTATGACCAGAGTTTAAATAACATTTTTTCGGTAAGAATATAAATTCTTGGGCATCAAACAGACGAAGCTGTTCTTCCATCGTTACATCCACAGTATCATTGAGAAAAAAAGTAACTTCAGAACATTGATTCATATCAAAAAAAATTTCTGTCATAATACTTTTTACCATATCAAGTACAGCATCTCGATCTGCTTTACCTTCTAAAACCCATTGACGTAATAACTCATATTCCCAACAAAATTTGATGTTCTGTTTAGAAATGGATTTAATTTGTTGTCCTAAGTAAGCTGAATTTTGTGCAATAGCGGGTAAATATATCGCTAGATTTCTTCGCCATCGTCTGACAGAATGTTGTCCTCCTGTACCACAAACCAAACGCCCCATAGACAGATAAAAATACCATTGCGATCGATTTTCGCCAACAAATTTTACTTGCCCAGTAAAATGATGATGTTTAAAGATATTAAACATATCAGTTTGCTTCTTTCCCACAAACCCTTTAATCGGTACATTATAGTTTTCTTGGTAGGACGTATCCATCAATGATAAATTAGAAGTAATCTGACGAAGGTTTTAATGATCATAATATAGAAGTTGACACTATTATGTGAATATCTAAACTTCTTTTTTGGCATAACTGTTTCTCATTCTAGTGAAAAATTTACCATTCTGGTCAACTTTACATTTAATTTATTATTTCATGACTATTAATTTTCAAGATATTGTTGCTACTTTAAATCAATTTTGGAGCGAACATAATTGTCTCATTGCTCAACCCTACGATACCGAAAAGGGTGCTGGTACCATGAGTCATAATACTTTTTTACGAGCTATTGGCCCTGAACCTTGGTCTGTGGCTTATATTGAGCCTTGTCGTCGCCCTACAGATGGACGTTATGGCGAAAATCCTAATCGTGTTCAGCATTATTATCAATATCAAGTTTTGATTAAGCCTTCTCCTGATAACATACAAGAACTTTACTTAGATTCTTTAAAAGCTCTAGGTATTCATCCTGAAGATCATGATATTCGTTTTGTGGAAGATAACTGGGAATCTCCAACTCTTGGTGCTTGGGGTGTTGGTTGGGAAGTGTGGTTAGATGGTATGGAAATAACTCAATTTACCTATTTTCAACAATGTGGTGGTATTGATTGTCAGCCTGTTTCCATCGAAATTACTTATGGTTTGGAGAGATTGGCAATGTATTTACAAGATGTCGATCGCATTCATGATATTCAATGGAATAATAAGATTAAGTACAGTGATATTTTTTTACAAGCAGAAATAGAACAATGTACCTATAATTTTGAAGCCTCTAATCCCGATTTACTATTCAAATTATTTAGCTTATACGAAGAAGAAGCGAAACAATTAATCGACAAAAACTTAGTTTTACCCAGCCTTGATTATGTGTTGAAATGCTCTCATTGTTTTAACTTGTTAGATGCTAGAGGAGTTATTGCTGTTACTGAAAGAACTCGTTATATTGGCAGAATACGTAACCTAGCCCGTGAAGTTGCCCATCAATATCTCGCTCAAAGAGAAAGTCTTGATTTTCCTTTATTAGAAAAGGTTGATTCTCAAGCAAAAGTGCTAGTACAACCAGAAGTTAAATAAAAAAAGAGACTTAATGTCAAACCTATAAATAATGAATCTTAAGGGTTCATTATGCATTATTAATTATTGATTATTAATTATTTATGAATTTGTCTTTTATTCGAGAAGATTTATTAAATTTATCTGCTTATACTCCCACTCCCATAGATGAGAGTCAAAAAAAATTAATTCGTTTAGATGCTAATGAAAATCCTTTTAATCTTCCAGAAGAATTGAAAACGAAATTAGCCCTATTCTATGAAAATAAAATTGAAACGAATCGTTATCCTGATGGTAGTCATCTTTGTTTAAAAAATTTAATTGCTGAATATATTAACGAAAGTACTAGTTTAGATGACGTTATTGACAATGATAATATCTCGGTAGGTAATGGTTCTGATGAACTAATTCGATCACTTTTAATGGCAACTTGTTTAAATAAAGAAGGTTCAATTTTAGTCGCTAACCCAACTTTCTCCATGTATCGAATTTTAGGAGAAAGTTTAGGGATACCTGTTATTAATATTGACAGAAACGAATCTGATTTTAGTTGGAATATAGATAAAGCCAATGAGACAATTGCTGCCACGACAAAACCTCCCGTCAGAGTTGTTTTTGTCGTACATCCCAATTCTCCCACTGCCAATTGTTTAACGACTACGGAAATTCAATGGTTAAAAGATTGGCCCCGTGATATTTTAGTGGTGATTGATGAAGCTTATTATGAATTTAGTCAAAAAACTTTAGTCGGTGAATTAGCTCAACATCCTAACTGGATTATATTAAGAACTTTTTCCAAAGCCTTTCGTTTGGCTGCTCATCGTGTAGGATATGCGATCGCTCATCGAGATATAATAAATATCTTAGAAAAAATCCGTCTGCCTTATAACCTTCCCACATTAACTCAACTAGCCGCTCAATTTGTCCTCGAAAATCGTCATTTAATTCTCCCTGCAGTGGGGGACATAATGAAGGAAAAAGAACGAGTATATAACGTTTTAAAAGGCTTGGAGCAATTTAAAGTATGGCATAGTGATGGCAATTTTATTTATTTACGTTCAGCTAACAATCCTAGTACCCAAAATCACAATAATATTTTAGATCAATTAAAAGAAAAGGGAATTTTAATTAGACATACAGGTGGTGGATTAAGAATTTCGATCGGTACAGCCACCGAAAATGATATTCTACTTCAAGCTATAAGGATAATTAACAATTAATTGACAATTGACAATGGAAATTTGGGGTTATTTTTGTGTTTTTCGAGGTTGATTTTAGCTGTTAAGCATTATTCGTAAAGGTTTCATATTTATTCAGCAGACCCTACATAGCAATACTTTTAGAAATCATCAATGTCCTAATCAATCCGTTCTCTGCTATATAGGAACAATTGGATAGGTGGGAAAAATTATTGAATAGAAAGGTACTCACCGATATTTTTTGTTCAAAATTAACTAATCAATAGGTAATTATCGATCGTTATATGCAAAGTATTTATTGACAATAGAGGATATCAACCCATTAATAATATTCCAACGAATAATTTATTAAGCTAAATTAGGAGATAGAAAATTTAAAATCAAAAGTAAAAAAAAGTAAAAACTAAATTATGACAACAACCAGTAATTTTCGAAATGCAATTAAAAAGGCTAAAAGTCAAGCATTAGTAGGTCCTAATGTTATTAGTAATGCCTTACCCTTCGTAGGTGGAGGTTTAGTACTAACCGCCGTGGGAGTATATGGTGGTTTGGGTGTACTAAGAAGTAATCCTAGTATCTTTATGCCCACTTTTATTGGGGCGATGATTCTGGAGTTAATTCTATTTTTTGTAGTTAGAGGTATTGCCGAGAGAGCAAATAATTCTACTGCTTTACCTTTACTTGCAATATATAGTCTTTTATCAGGTTATACCCTTAGTGGAATCGTTTATGTTGCTTTGGGTACAGCTGGAGTTGGAATGAATGGCATTGGCATTGCCGCTTTAGGTTGTGGTGTTACCTTTGTTGTAGCTAGAAATATCGGTTCTAACTTAGGAGATGAAGATGGACTAGCATTAACTAAGACAGTACAGTTAGGAATGATTGCCCTATTGGCAGTTTTAGTCTTGCAACTAGTATTGAGTTTCTTTGGTGTTTTTACACCCAGTTGGTTAGAGATTGGTATTTCTGGTATTGGAGTCTTATTATTTGCGGGTGCATCCGTTGTAGATTTTTACATTTTACCTCGTGCTTACCGTGATGAACAGTATTTATCTGCTGCTCTTTCAATGTATCTTACCTACATTAACTTATTTGTCTTTATTCTTCGATTATTAATTGCGATTAATAGTCGCGACTAATGGCTTTAGTAGTTAAAAAAAGCAAAAGAAAAATCATAAACTCTTCAATTTCCAAATATAAAAAGTAAAATTCTTCAGACACTTAGGTTATTAATGTTAGTAACTTGGGTGTCATTTTATTGAATTACTGATGTTGTACAAAAGCGTTTTAGTTAAGATACTAGTCAAAATTGGGGAGACACAAGTCAATTAGAATTAAGAATTGAGAATTACCTATGCCTGAAGTTATAGGATTGACAAAACGATTTATTTTTTGTCTATTTTGCTCTTAAAAGACGAGGCTTGTATCCCTTTTTTTCGGTCAGAATAGTTAATGATTTGAGTTGGTTTTTGAGCTTGATTTGCGATCGAGTTTATGGTCAAAAGGGCAAAGTTCAAAAGGCAAAGGTAATTTTTGAAAATAGCTTGAACTACCATCAAAAATATTCACGCCGATCAAGGCGAGGTTTTAAACCCTCGAGTTTATGATACTCAATGCAAAGACATCGATAATAAATATATTGATAAAAGTATTGCTAATTTTCTAAATTTAGCATCTAGTTGCCCTATTACTCAAAATAATCATAGTGATGACAGTAAAAAAATAGAGCAAAAACAAAACTTTTTACTTTTACAACAAAAAAGACTAGCTAAAAAATTAAATGAAAGATTAGGTTATTTAGGGGTGTATTATAACAGAAATCCTAATTATTTTTATCGTCATCTTTCCTCCTCAGATAAAAAAGAATTAATTCAACAACTAAGTGAAAAATATCGGTTAATCATCCTTGATTATTTTGCTCCAGAAAAAGATGTGAATCAACAAATAGATGATTTTGTGAATCATGCTTTTTTTGCGAATTTATCGGTATCCAAAATACTAGAAATTCATATGGATTTGATGGATGAATTTGCTAAACAACTAAAGTTAGAAGGAAGAAGTGAAGATATTTTATTAGACTATCGTTTAGCGTTGATAGATTTAATTGCTCACTTATGTGAAATGTATCGTCGTTCCATACCCAAAGATGAGTGAATCATTTCCACTAAATTAAAGCACATAATAATCAAATACAAACCCCATAAAGTTTAAAATCCTATTATGAGTCCACTAAAAAAAACTTACGTCCTCAAGCTATATGTAGCAGGGAATACCTCTAACTCTGTTAGAGCTTTAAAAACTTTGAAAAACATTCTTGAAAAAGAATTTAAAGGAGTTTATGCTCTCAAAGTAATTGATGTCTTAAAAAATCCTCAATTAGCAGAAGAAGATAAAATTTTAGCAACCCCTACATTATCCAAGGTTTTGCCTCCCCCAGTACGTAAAATAATTGGAGATCTTAGCGATCGAGAAAGAGTTTTAATAGGATTAGACTTACTATACGAAGAAATGAGTGAAAGAGATGATTAAGCAATCATACATTAAAATAATACGAATATAATAATTTAAAAAAATATAATTTACTCTTAATTTAATAATTAATCAAAATAATCAAATTTACCAAAATGACTAAGAAGAAAAAAGAACAACTAAGGGCAAAAGGTGTTCAAAAAAATAGGACAATGATAGAAGGATTTGACGAAGTTAGTCATGGTGGTTTACCCATAGGCAGAACAACTCTTGTCAGTGGTACTTCTGGTACGGGAAAAACAATGTTTGCCACTCAATTTCTCTATAACGGAATTCATTATTTCGACTATCCTGGTTTATTTGTAACTTTTGAAGAATCACCAGCAGATATTATTACCAATGCCTATAGTTTTGGTTGGGATTTAGAACAATTAGTCAAAGATGGTAAACTGTTTATTTTAGATGCTTCACCAGACCCCGATGGACAGGAAGTCGCAGGTAATTTTGATCTTTCCGCTTTAATCGAAAGGATACAATATGCTATCCAAAAATATAAAGCCAAATTTGTCTCGATCGATTCTGTTACAGCCGTATTTCAACAATATGATGCTGCACCTGTCGTCAGAAGGGAGATATTCCGTTTAGTCGCTCGATTAAAAAGATTAAATGTAACTTCGATTATGACCACCGAGCGTGTAGAAGAATATGGACAAGTGGCTCGTTTTGGAGTAGAAGAATTCGTTTCTGATAATGTCGTTATTGTTCGTAACGTATTAGAAGGTGAAAGACGACGCAGAACCATTGAAATTCTCAAACTCAGAGGTACAACTCATATGAAAGGAGAATATCCTTTCACTGTTACTAATGATGGAATCAATATATTTCCACTGGGGGCGATGCAACTTACTCAACGTTCATCTAATACTCGTATTTCTTCTGGCGTTAAAACTCTTGACCAAATGTGCGGTGGTGGTTTCTTCAAAGACTCCATTATCTTGGCAACAGGTGCAACAGGTACAGGTCAAACTCTATTAGTAAGTAAATTCTTACAAGAAGGATGTGAACAAGGTGAAAAAGCGATTTTATTCGCCTACGAAGAATCAAGAGCTCAACTTTCTCGTAACGCCTCTTCATGGGGTATCGATTTTGAAGAAATGGAACGAAAAGGTTTATTAAAAATACTTTGTTCTTATCCCGAATCTACTGGTTTAGAAGATCATTTACAGATGATTAAATCTGAAATTACTAATTTTAAACCTAGCCGAATTGCGATCGATTCTTTATCAGCAATGGAGAGAGGGGTCAGTAATAATGCCTTTCGTCAATTTGTGATTGGAGTGACAGGATATGCTAAACAAGAGGAAATTACAGGCTTTTTCACCAACACGACTGATCAATTTATGGGAGCTAATTCCATCACAGAATCTCAGATTTCGACCATTACCGATACGATTTTGATGTTACAGTATGTTGAAATTAGAGGAGAAATGTCAAGAGCTTTGAACGTATTTAAAATGCGTGGTTCATGGCATGATAAAGGTATTAGAGAATATAGTATAGACAAAGACGGTCTTAATATTAAAGATTCTTTCCGTAATTATGAGAGAATTATTAGTGGTTCTCCTACACGTATTACAGTTGATGTGAAAAATGATTGATCCCGTATCGTCAAAAATGTCAAAGGGAAAATATAGAGGATTTTTGAACTCAGCACTCTAAACTGTTAAAAAAGCTATAACCGAATAATTTAATTATTCATTATTCATTATTCATTATTCATTATCAATACCATGTCTGATTGGCAAGTAATAGAAGGGGGAGTTACAGCCCCTAAAGGTTTCAAATCCTCAGGTATCACCGCAGGACTCAAAGCATCTAATAATCCTGATTTAGCCCTTATTTGGTCAGAAACAGAAGCGATCGCAGCAGGAGTATTTACAACTTCTTGTGTTCGTGCCGCTTGTGTGGATTATTGTCGGCAAAGATTACAAAAAAAAGCCAGTGCCAAAGCCATTTTATGTAATGCAGGACAGGCAAATGCTGCCACAGGAGAGCAAGGTTGGGAAGATGTTTATACCAGTGCCAAAACATTATCTCAAGTATTAAGTATTGATCCTGATAGCATTTTACTCGCTTCTACAGGAGTAATTGGTCAAAGAATCAAAATGGATAAATTAGTTTCAGCGATTCCTGAATTAGTATCAGAATTATCAGATACAGGTGGAGAAGCTACAGCTAAAGCTATTGTTACGACTGATTTGGTCACTAAATCCATCGCCCTAGAAACCATGATTGACGATCGTCCAGTTCGTATTGGCGGAGTTGCCAAAGGTTCAGGGATGATTCATCCTAACATGGCAACAATGCTCAGTTTCATTACTTGTGATGCTGCTGTTTCTACTAGTCTATGGCAGGAAATGCTTAAAACAGCTGCCGATAAAAGTTTTAATCAGATTACCGTTGATGGTGATACTAGTACGAACGATACCTTAATTGCCCTAGCCAATGGACAGTCTCGAACTCCTGCTATTACAACCATGGATGCCAATGGACAAAAACTCGAAGCAATGTTGACCCAAGTTTGTCAATATTTGGCTAAAGCGATTGCTCGTGATGGAGAAGGAGCGACTTGTTTAGTGGAAGTGGAAGTAGAAGGTGCTATTGATGATAAATCGGCTAATACCATTGCCAAAACTATTGTGGGTTCATCTTTAGTTAAATCCGCAGTGTTTGGACGGGATCCCAATTGGGGTCGTATTGCCGGTGCAGCAGGACGTGCAGGAGTTAAATTTGATCAAGAAGACCTACGGATTCAATTGGGTGATTTTCTACTCATGGAACGAGGACAACCTCGGCAATTCGATCGTCAGGAAGCCAGTAATTATCTCAAAAAAGCGAGTGAAGGAGAGTACCTCAAAGAAGATACTGTCAAAATAGTAATTTCCGTAGGTAATGGCTCAGGAAAAGGAAAAGCATGGGGTTGTGACTTGAGTTATGATTACGTCAAAATTAATGCTGAATATACAACTTAGGATAATTAATAATTGATAATTGATAATTATTCCTTAACTCTGTATATGGTAGGTTTAGTGTTTCAGAAAATCCTTACGAGGTTTTGTTTTCAACAATCATAGGGTATTGAGTAACTAAATTCATAATTCATAATTCATAACTCATAATTCATAACTCATAATTCATAATTCGTAGTGACAAATCAAGAATCTCATTCCTTAACAGGTCAAACTATTTTAATTACTCGTGCGGCTTCTGCTAACAGTGTTTTTCGAGAAATGCTCGAAGACAAAGGAGCTAAAGTTTTAGATATGCCTGCGTTGGTAATTAAGCCACCTTCTATTTGGCAGCCTTTAGATAAAGCGATTAATAATTTAAAAAGTTTTGACTGGTTAATTTTAACTTCTGCCAATGGAGTTAAATATTTTTTTCAGCGTTTATCTGATTTAGGAAAAGACTCCCATGATTTACAAAATATGAAAATAGCTGTAGTGGGCAAAAAAACCGCTAAATTTTTGCGTAATCACAAGCTTTCTCCTGATTTTATTCCTCCTGATTTTATCGCCGATTCTTTGGTCACCAATTTTCCTGAATCTTTACAAGGTAAAAAAATCTTATTTCCTCGTGTTGAAAGTGGTGGTAGAGAGTTGCTAGTTAAGGAATTTAGGGCAAAAAATGCGATCGTCGAAGAAGTTCCTTGTTATCAATCTGTTTGCCCTGATCAATTAGATGAAACAATCTATTTTGCCCTTTTGAAAGGTCTTGTTAACATCATTACTTTTGCTAGTTCTAAAACAGTCACCAATTTTTGCACCCTCATAAATCAAGCTCTCAGTGATTATTCAGATCTTTCCTTGGATGTCTTACTCAAAGATATTCAAATCGCATCCATTGGACCTCAAACATCGAGAACTTGTCAAGAATTATTACATAGAGTTGACATTGAACCTGAAGAATATAGTTTAGATGGTTTAACAAAAGCGATCGTCAACAAAGTAGAACTTAGAACTTAGAATTCAACTATTAACTACGCGATGTGCAACTAAAATTATGCTGAAACTAAAGTCTCAAATTGTAAGGGATTTTCATTTTTGCGGTTAAGCCAACGACAAACCGTATGTGCTAGGGCGTGTCATCAATTAGAACTTAAAACAAGATAGAATATACCCCTAAGT
>JAALKG010000073.1 GCA_011088145.1 Cyanobacteria bacterium MH1_Bin12
CCATTTGGCTTTTTGTTCACCATTACAACTCATCCTTACTTGTTTAGGACTACCTGTAATTATTTCTATTTTTTGTGATTTTTAATATTCCTAAATAATTTATAATGAATTAGCAAAACTTTAAAATACTGACTTATCTAAATTTAATTTACAAAAGAGTTATTAATTTAGCTTTTTACTGTCGACTAAATCATTCATTATTAATTATTAATTATTTCATATTGCTCCATAGACTAACATTTTCATTGTTCTTTGTTCAATGGGAGCTAATTTCTTTTTAAATGTATGTAGTTTTTTATTTTCAGAGCCACCAGTATTTAAAAATTGAAAACCAATTTTTTTAAGTTGTGACATTATTTGCAACATCAAATATTCAGGCAATCCAGGATATTTGGCACAGATAATTCTGGCGTAGCTACCGATGGATTTTTGGTCTAGTTTTTCCAAAAGCATAAAAGCGATAGGTGATTGTTCATTATCAATATAAGCAAAATAGGGAAAAAATTTTTTTTCCCATTGAGTCAGCATTGTAAAATCAAATATGTTTCGATAAGCTTGAATATTTTCTTGACGTGAAATTCCAAAATAATTGGAAATTAAATCGATTATCTGTGGTTTTATATTTGCTTGATAGGGTTGAAGACAACAATTTATTTCTAGACGATTAAATCGATTTATTCTGCGTCTAAATTCTTGATAAGACTTACTAATAGATTTTAATTGTTGTTGATTGAATTGGATTTGGGAATGTTGTTGAAATAAATTTAGCCATTGTGAAGGTGTCAGCTCAATTTTCAAACTCAAATCCAAATTAAAGATTAATTCTGGATAAGTATCATCATCGGCAAAATTGTTTTGATGCCAAGAATATTTGCCTGCCTCACATTTTTCTTCCAATATAGAATAATCAGTTGCGGCTTCACTAAACTTTTGAGGTTGTAATCGTTTAATTTGTTCGGCTTGATGGTCAAATACTTTTTTAATAAAGACTGGTTTATGCGATCGCTTGAACAATAACTGAACTAATTTTAAAAATCTGTGATCAATATTACCTAATGGTCTGACAATAACATAATGATCTTGATATTTTCCTATGGACACTAGTATATCTCGATCGTAATATTTATTTCCTAATCCCAATTGACGGCAAGCCTGAGTGATATAACTCCAACTGTTTCCATAACAAGCTACCGACCAAGTTTGAACAAAAAACTGTTGATACAGAGGGAAATCTTTAATTGTAATGGGAGTTATATATTTAGATATTTCCATAGCGACTTTTAAAATTATCGATAGATTCAGTCGAGAATAAATACATTCCACAATGTAAATTAGCAGCCCGAAGATTCAATTGTGTCAAAGTCTCATAACTAATTTTACTTTCATTCAACAACACATGACCAATATTTGGTTTAATTTGCCCAAATTTGGCACACAAAAGACTTGATAAAACACAACCAGTAATATTATGAGAATTTCTTGTATTGAGATTGTTTTGTATATCTTTAATTGTGTTCGAAGGCAGCTGTTGAGGAAGAAAAATAAGTTCTTCTTGAGGATAAGGCGAATGCAATACTCCTCCTTCTGTAAATAGAATGTCGGCTTTGTCTTCAAAACGTTTGATAGCTGATTTCACATCAAAACAGTGAGGCCCTGAATCATCGACAATTAATGTACCAGATTGTAATCTCTCTATGTCTAAAATATTGGGTACATTCGTTGCACCAACAATTAAGGTTGACTGATAGATTTGTGAAGGTAAACTGACTTTGGATGTGGCAATGGTAATTTTTCCTTTAAATTTGAAATTAGTTTTTAGCTCTTGAGCAATGGCTTCTATTTCATTGTATTTACTATAAAGATCGCATAAAATCAGTTCCTGAGGATGGGGTAAACATTCGATCATCAAACGTAAGGTACTAATTCCCACAGAACCTAATCCGATAAAACTAACTCGTTCTTGATTGAGTTTTCTTCGGGCTTGTTGAAGAATATTAGCGATCGATAACACTACTGTAGCACTAGTTGTTCCATGTCCTGTGGTAATTTTAGGCAAATTACTTTCAGAAGATATTTTGGCAATAATATCATGACTATAATTGGTAGCCGAAGGAATTAAACCAGTCAAAGAAACTGCTTTTGCTCCAATAAACTTACTCATGTGCAAAGCTTCAACAATGGAGTTCACTAAGGCATCTTGATCGTGGTATAACTTTTCTTGAAGGTGGGGTCATAGTATGATGCCGATTCTTCCCCAGCGAGTTTGAATAATTCTTTTGAGAAAAGGAAGGTTATCAAACCAAGTATTCTCAAATTGTTGATTCTTCAGTTGATATTTTTCTAACCAAGATTGTGAAATATAACCAAAAGCCACTGAATCCACTGGGGCAATTCGATTTCTTGGTGGTATTCATTTAGCAGCGATCGTCATTTGGCTTAATTGATGACACGCCCTAGAAGCGATTGATGATCTCTCCAAATTAAATTCTTCTATTCAAAAGCGTATTGTCAATAAAATCACATGGTTATCTGAAAATTTTGAACAAGTACAATATCAGTCTTGAAAAGGTAATCTTTCTAATTTTTATAAATTGAGAGTAGGAGATTATCTTTATAGATAAGATTGGACATAGAAAAGACATTTATACTTGAACCTCAAATACAATCAATATGACAAGAGTATAATTTGATTTTTCCTAGTTTGGAAGATTCTCTTGTAAAAGATCAATAACGTTTAAACCCATAATCTTTTTAATCTGTGATTCACTAAAGCCATCGTTTAATAAACCATCAGTAATTCGATTCATATTGGCAACATCGAAGGGTACTCGAACTGCACCATCGAAATCTGACCCCAATGCCACAGGATCTATGCCTATTTTATTCACAACATATCTAATCGATCGCACGATCGCATTTACATTCTCACCACATACCGCAGTTTTCCAAAAACCAATGCCCACAACTCCCCCAGTTTGGGCAATTTGCTCTAATTGACGATCGCTCAAATTCCTTACACCCGCACAAGTTCCCTGTACTCCCGTATGAGAAACCAAAACTGGACGACTAGTTATTCGTAATACTTCATCAATCGTTTGAGGTGAAGCGTGGGCTAAATCAACAATCATATTAAGTTCTTCCATACGACGGATAACTTCTTTCCCAAAACTAGTCAAACCACCTTTACCTAAACCATGAGCAGAATCAGCGACTTCGTTATCAAAAAAGTGAGATAGTCCAATTACACGAAATCCTTCATTATAGAGACGATTCACATTTTCGATTTTACCTTCAAAAGCCTGTGAACCTTCTAAACCCAATAAACCCGCCGTCATCTGTGGATTATTTTTTCTTTGAGCCAGATAATTACTCAAATCTTGCTTTGTTTTAATAATTCTGAATTTATCTGGCACTTTATTTTCTAAAATACGAAGTTGCTTCCCTTGCTAGATAGCACGTTCAGCAAGACTAAACCAAGAGGAAATCGGCCAACGTTGTAATATTGCCAACTTGATAATACTGTCACTATGGTCACTATTGTTTTCAAGCATCAGAGGCGTAAGAACTTTAGTTACAGATGTAAAAACTTGTAAGGCAACATTGCCCTGAATTAAGCGAGGAATATCAACATGACCATAATTTGATAATCTCGAGAGATCTCTTCCCCACAGTAAAGAGTCTGCATAGAGATCAACAACAGTTAATGATTGATGTAGTGTTTGAGATGATGGATTAATCGGTAAAGCGATTGCAGAGCTGACAGGATTAAGACGCTTGGCGATAAAAGTAGAACCGAAAGAAAACACAAATATGAGTATTGCTGCCAGAAAACCTATGACGAAAATCAATCCTAATCGCAAAGCTTTTTGTATTTGTCTTTTTCGTCTCATAAAAGTGATTATCCCAGAAAAACAAGAATTATGGAACAGGGAAATGCGATCGTCAAACTATAATACCAGAACTATTCATTTCAAAAGTCAAAAACCCTTAATTGCCCGACAAAGTGGAATTATAGATAACCTAATATTTTTTCCGAGCAAAAACTTTAACCAGAAGATTAACTTTTATGTGCATCTTTACGCTTTTTAAATAGAAAACCAAAAGCTAATGCAGTACCAAAAGCAAGACTTGTCAAAGGTTCTGGCACTGGTGTTGCTTCAGCAAAGAAAGCAAAATTAACTCCATTACCAAAATCGGGATTATTATAAGTTAAAGATGTTAAGTTAATTCCTTCAAGAAGAACAACTCCTCCATCTGTCGAAGTAGGGGTAAAACTCGTGCCATCAATAGTCACATCCCCTGAAATAATAGTTGGAGCAATTCCAAAATCCAAACTAGCAAAGTCTTCGCTATTTTCTTGTTACTCCTGGTTTTTTGTTACTCTCTTAGAAAGTAAAGGTTGTTCTAATAGTACCGATGATTGCATCATCTTCCTCATCAATTTGCGCAGGAGAACTTACCCAAATAATACCAGGAGTGATAGAGATGTTGTCATTTATTTGATATTTGTAGAATGCTTCCACATGAACAGGAGTAGTAAATCCATTTATCGCGGAAACACATCCACTGTAAGGTGGAACACCAGCAAAGATACCTAAGAGGTTACCTTCTTTTCCTAAGTCAGGAAAAGCAAAACCACCACCATAACTCCAAACTTCATCATCATGATCAATATCAATATCAGTGAAATCTACATCACTGTAGGAGAAGAAGCCACTAAAGCTAATTTTTTCGCTGATACGCCAAGCAGCTTGGGCACCGAATGAATTAGTTTGTTTGCTGAATCCAGGAGAGTTAGCAAACTCAGTACCAACAATTCCACCAAATAAACCGTTACCAATGTCACCATTGTTGTAAGAATTTACATAGGTGAAACCAAGAGAAATACTATCAGTAATATTTGCACTTATTTGAGCTAAGGCAGCGTAATCTCCATTGAATAAACCACTTCCATCTTCAGGATTCGCACCGTCAGCAGCTAGATAACCCAGAGTAAATGTTGTTCCTTTAAATAGGTTAGCTTCATAACTTAAACCTAAACCCTGACCAACACCGATACGGTAAATAGGGTTTTCAGTAGCGAATACGGATAAAGCACCGTTACCACCATCATAATCTTCAAAGTAGGGATTTAAAGTAGGAGCATAGTCACTATGAATACCGTTATAACCTGCGACATAAACATCTATTTTAGAGTCTTCACCTAATTTGAGAGGTGTATAGTAGGCAATCCAGTCAACCACAGCATTATTACCGTCTCCAGGACCTAAGTTGTAGTTTTGTAATAAAGTACTAGATTCATTAGCATTATTACCGTCTCCAGGACCTAAGTTGTCGTTTTGTAATAAAGTACTAGATTCATTCACAAACTCTGAATCAGATCTGCTATCACTACTAGAAGCGATTCTGGTAATTAAAGTATCTTCTCCAGTGAAACTAGTATTTAAGGCTAAACGAACACGGTTAGGGAGGATAGCTTGGTTATTATTAAATTTTGTGGTTAAAGCCATGATGACTTCACCTTTTAATTTAGTAGTTGTAGAAAACTGATGATCTTCTAGGAAGGCAACTCTACCTTCTAAATTATCAACTCTTGCACCTAAAGCAGCTAATTCTGCTTCGAATTCTCTCATCAAGCGTTGTAATTTAGCAATATCTTCTTTCAATACTGCTTCACTAGCAGCAATTAAACGCTCCATTTGTTGCATACAAGCGTTTAAACCTGCGGCAAATTCGTTACGACTTAAAGCACGATTTCCTCTGAAGGTTTTATCAGGATAACCAACGATACAACCGTAACGTTCTACTAAGCTTCTTAATGCTTCGTAAGACCAGTCAGTAGGAGATACATCTCTAAGTTGAGAAACAGATGTAACTTGACCCATTGGTTGGGTTTTGTTGTACTCTTGGATTTGCTCAAGAGTTAAGTTGTTATTGGCAACTTCGTTGGCTTGAGCTGTTTCGATCGCTAATGCATTTCCTGCGATCGCTAATGCTACTAAAGTAGAAGTTGTAACTGAATTTCTTTTAATTGAATTAAACATGATTACTTTTTGTCCTCACACCTTGTATTTAAGAATTTTTACACTAAAATTTAGAGGTCAATATATTGACTTAATCAATTTGCCTCTTAAGGGAATCTTAACATAAACTTAATTGAATATCAATATAAATTTAACCATTCATGACATACGTCTGATGTGAATTAAAAATGACCTTTATTCTATAAAGATTTCAGCCATAGGCAAAAAGCGTTAATTCCGAATAATTAACCAAATTACAAGGGTTTCAATAATTAATACACATTAGACGTATGACATATGAAAATTAATTCGATTGGTCTTTATGTACATTGTCGGTGAATCTTTAATAATTCAATACATTACAAGGCTTTAAAGACAGAAGTGTTCAAACATTAATATACATTAGATCATGGAATGAAAACTTATATTGATGACACATCTTTGACTAATAATCACTACAAAAAGATTATTCAAATCACCAGAGAGTATAAATTTTAAATCCATGCCAAGTAGTATCGGCACAGAAAAACCGAAATTGTTTAACTACGACTTGTTCTTCATTGGAAATCTTTTTTGCTAAATAACTAACTCTGCCACCTTCTCTATTACGTCCTAACTCTGTGATTATTTCATAGTCCTTCTTCGTTAAATCTGGATGATTTTTCATGGTTCTTAGCCAATATTAATCGCTTATATATTTAATATAACGTTTCTCAAATTGAATACGCTTAATGTGAATTAGTTTCGTTTGAATATGATTAGCTATAAGCTATAAATCATAATCTATAAGTCATCAGGTCGTTATTGTCTAATAATCTACCCATAAAGTTTAGAGCTTAAAACCTAAAGCCGAGAGCTTCCAACCGTTCAATCTTAATCAAATTAACCATAATTCTGTTAAATTTTATGTATATTTGCCCTTCGTAACTATGCAAGCAGAATGATAATATTAAGAACGTCTGATGTGAATTAAAAATTATCTTGATTATATAAGGATTTTAGCGATCAGCCAAAGGCTGGCACTGCGTGATCGTCGAAAAGTGTTAATTGTGAAAAGTTAACCAAATGACAAGGGTTTAAGGGTTTGCCAATAAAAAATTGTATTAGGGCGGTCGATTTGGATAGATTACTATGAAAAATATAACTCTATGGCTTCGTTTTATTTTAGTTGCTTTTATCTGTTTGACAATCGCCGTTTCATGTCAATCAAATAAACAATCACAGCAACCAATACTTACTTCCTTAGGTCCCCCAGAAACTGTTACTGGAGCAAAACCTATTGAACCTATTCCAAACTCCTCTAAGTTTAATCTGGAGAAAGTCGCCTTAGGTAATCAATTATATCAAGAGACTCAACTGTCAGGTGACAATACCATTTCCTGTGCCAGTTGCCATGCTTTGGACAAAGGAGGCACAGACAGACGTGTATATTCAGTGGGTATTAACGGGGAAGTTGGTTTTATTAATGCTCCCACTATCTTGAATAGTTCCTTACATTTCAAACAATTTTGGGATGGACGAGCAGAAAGCTTAGAAGAGCAGATTGATGGACCAATTAATAGTAAACACGAAATGGGTTCTAGTTGGTCAGAAATCATTCAGAAATTACAGAAATCTCCCGAATATGTCGCACAATTTAAGACCGTTTATGATGATGGTTTGACTAGTGATAATATCAAAAATGCGATCGCTACCTATGAACGTTCCTTAAATACTCCCGATTCAAAATTCGATCGATTCTTAGAAGGAGATACCAACGCATTGACAGAAAACGAGAACAAAGGCTATCAAAGATTGAAAGATTATGGCTGTGTTTCCTGTCATCAAGGAATTTTGCTCGGAGGAAATATGTTCCAAAAATTTGGCGTATTTGGTGACTACTTCCAAGATAGAGGAAACATTACCAAAGCTGATTACGGACGCTTTAATGTGACCGAAAAACAAGAAGATCGTTTTGTCTTCAAAGTTCCTAGTTTAAGAAACATTGAATTCACATCTCCTTATTTCCATGACGGTTCAGCCGAATCCCTAGACAAAGCCGTAAAGGTGATGATCAAATATCAGCTTGGGCGTGAAATTCCTCAAGATGACATCGATTCAATCATTGAATTCTTAACTACTCTCACAGGTAAAATCGAAGAGGTATCGTCGTGAAAAAATATATAAAAATTTTAAGTATCTTCGGAATACTACTTGTTCTTTTCTTTATCTTGATCGGAAAAAGTTTAGCTGTCAACTATCAACAAAATCAGCAATATCTCGAAATCATTAATCAAGAAAAACAAGCAGAAGCAATTATCCATCAGAGTGTTCTCAAGTCTCGATATTCTCTGTTAATCTCTTATGATCCCATCGTGATAGCTGTTAACGAGCAAAAAAAACTGCAAAAAAAATTAGCAACAGTACCTTCATTTATTAACAACAATCATAGTAACAAGCTTCTAGAATTACTATTTCAAAATCAATTAATGCTCAAACAGCAAGAAGATTTAATTGAACAATTCAAATCTCAAAATGCCTTGTTACAAAACTCCTTAACTTATTTACCTCAATTAGTTCAAGAATTAAATCAAGGTAGTTTATCTCAGGATGCTTTGCAGCTAGAAGAGATGCTCAATAACCTTCTGGTTTATAGTCTTTCCTCAGATGTTGAATTAGTACCAACTATTAAAAATCAAATAGCTCAAATTAATCGACAACAGCAGAATCAAAATTTAGTGCGATTAGGATTAGCTCATGCTCAAATTGTTCTAGATCAAAAACCGAAAGTTGACCAACTTACCCAAGAAATTCTCGTTCAGCCAATCACCGAAGGAATGAGGAAACTAGAAGTTCTTTATACTCAGTTTTATCAGCAATCATTAAGAACAGCTAGTCTTTTTAGACAATTAGCCTATGGTTTATTAATACTTCTGGTTGCTGGACTTGCTTATTTAATCATTCAGAACTTACAACGTGCCAACCGCCGTAGTGTAAATATTTTAGAAAGTATTACCGATGCTTTTGTTGCCCTAAATAAACAATGGCAAATCACCTATGTTAACAGTCAAGCATCTGAAATTTTACACCAAGATGAGAATGCTCTAATTGGTCGCAAATTCTGGGATGTTGTTTCTCCAGAATTGGGAACACAAAGGTCAGAGGAATATAATTTGGCAGTGCTACAAAACTGTGTACAATCTTTTGAAGCCAAACATAATGAAACCAAAGATTGGTTAGAAATTCGTGCTTATCCCGGAGAAGATGGTCTTTCAGTCTTTTTCCAAAAGATTACCGCACGCAAACAAGCAGAAAAGGCATTACGCAACCTTAATAATGAACTAGAAGATCGAGTTACCGCCCGTACCACTCAATTAGTTGAGAGTATGAACATTTCTGAACAAAGACGTGCTAAAGCCGAAGAAGCCAATAAAACCAAAAGTGAGTTTTTAGCTAATATGAGCCATGAGTTACGTACTCCTCTCAATGCTGTCATTGGTTACAGTGAGATGCTTGAGGAAGATGCCGCTGATATGGGACAAAAGCACTTCATTCCCGACTTACAAAAAATTCGTAATGCAGGGAAACATCTTTTAGGTCTGATTAATGATGTATTAGATCTTTCTAAGATTGAATCAGGGAAAATGGAACTACATATTGAATCATTTGAGCTAGCAAAAATGCTTAAAGATGTGGAAGAAACTATTCAACCAATGTTGGAAAAGCAAGCTAATGATTTGATGGTTAACTATCCTCGAAATCTGGGTATGATTAACGCTGATTCTGTCAAATTGGCACAGTGCCTAATTAATCTTTTGAGTAATGCTAGTAAGTTTACTGAAAAAGGTGAAATTCTACTCGAAGTTGAAAGACAGGAAATTCAGGATACGACGAATCAAGAAGCTAATAGTTTAATCGTTTTTCGGGTCAGTGATACTGGTATAGGCATGACTGATAAACAAAT
This sequence comes from Cyanobacteria bacterium MH1_Bin12, assembly GCA_011088145.1. Taxonomy (GTDB): domain Bacteria; phylum Cyanobacteriota; class Cyanobacteriia; order Cyanobacteriales; family Cyanobacteriaceae; genus JAALKG01. Next base: position 9,967 of record JAALKG010000073.1, read on the forward strand.
AGAAAAACTTTTCCAAGCTTTTTCTCAGGCAGATGCCTCTACTACTCGTAAATATGGTGGAACTGGTTTAGGTCTAGTAATTACCAAGCAATTTATTACGATGATGGGAGGAGATGTCAACGTCGAAAGTGAGTATGGTGTTGGTTCTACCTTTACCCTAACCTTGCCACAAAAAACTCATATACCTCAACAAGTAAAGTCTTCAATGATGGTGAATTCCTCATCACAGCAAGTTACTCCATTACCACACAGACAAAAGACAATCTTAGTAATTGATGATGAAGCTGATGCCAGAGATATTTTGTCGAGAACTCTTACCAAAAAGGGATATGAAGTTGTATTAGCCGACAGTGGAGAGGAAGGCTTAAGATTAGCACAAGAAGTTCATCCAGATTTAATCACTTTGGATGTTCAGATGCCAGATCTTAATGGCTGGTCGGTTTTATCAACTTTAAAAGATAGTGTGGAATTAGCTGATATTCCTGTAATTATGATGACAATGACCGAAGATCGAGATTTAGCCTATGCACTACGTGCTTCAGATTTTCTACTCAAACCTATCAGTAGCGATCGCTTAGAGGCCATACTAGAAAAATATGAACATCGTCAATCATTTGGTTCAGTCTTAGTTGTAGAAGATGATCTCGACTCTCGCCAACTTCTATGTAAAGCCATAGAACGTCGAGGATGGTCAGTACAGGAAGCAGAAAATGGTCTTCTAGCCTTGGAATCTTTACAAAAAACAATTCCGAGCTTAATTTTATTGGATTTAATGATGCCAGATATGGATGGTTTTGAATTTGTACAACAAATGCGTCGTTACCCAAAATGGCAATCAATTCCCATTATTGTTGTCACAGCAAAAGAATTAACCCTTGCCGATCGTCAGGAGATCTTATGTCCTTGTCATGGTTCAACTTTTAAGGCTGATGGTCAAGTTTTAAACAAGCCTGCAACCAAATCATTAGAGCGTTTTAAAACCAAGATTGAAGGCGACACCATCATGGTCAAGATTGAGTAAGAAATAAAGAGAAAAATTTTAGTTAAGTTAATCAACTTGAGCAAAGGATATAAGCAAGGAAAGTAGTTATGGGGAAGTCAAAGAAAATTTTACTAGTTGAAGATAATCCAATCAATCAAGATATGCTTAGTCGAAGATTGTTGCGTAGAGGATATGAGGTTGTCTTGGCAAATAATGGAGCAGAAGGTTGTTCGATGGCAATTTCGGAAAAGCCCGATCTGATTTTGATGGATATGAGCCTTCCTGTAATGGATGGTTGGGAAGCAACACGACGATTAAAAGCCGATGAACAAACCTCATTTATTCCGATTATCGCTCTAACTGCTCACGCAATGGTGGGAGATTTAGACAAAGTGATGGAAGCAGGTTGTGATGAATATCATACTAAACCCATAGAGCTACCAAAACTGTTGAAAAAAATGGAATTTTTCTTAACTCAAGAACTTGTCAAACCATCGGAAAAACAGGAAATAATTACCTCACAATCAATAAAATTATCAAACAAGAGTAATTCTCAAACTCTGTTGATTGTGGATGACAATGAAATGAATAGAGATATGTTGAGTCGTCGTTTAGAGCGAGGTGGCTATAAAATTTTGATAGCAGTGAATGGTGAACAGGCTCTGGAGATTGTGGCACAGCAAGCGGTAGATCTTGTGTTGTTAGATATTATGATGCCTGGACTCAGTGGCTTGGAAACTCTAAAGCGGCTTAGAGAAACTTTTTCTCAAGCTCAATTGCCAATACTAATGGCAACGGCTAAAGATGAGAGTAGAGACATTGTCAGGGCTTTTGAACTTGGTGCTAATGACTATATTACAAAACCGATCGATTTTCCCATTGCCCTTGCTCGTATTCAATCTCATCTTAATACTCTTACCGCAGTTCGCCAAGAATCAACAACAGAGAAGCCACCAGCTCAAATACAAACAGAAAAACCGTCAGCTAATTTAGTTGAATCCCCTAAATCTTTAAATTTAGATGTTGATAAGCAACCATCGATTCCATTTACATCCCCAGAACAAGGGGAATTGTTGGATCTTCCTGAGGTAATTAAGCTTTTTTATGCACCCATGGAGACTCGTTTATGGAGGACTGGTACTTTGGTCAAGGTTTCAGCTACAAGAGCGGAGATACATTCCAATAGAGAAATAAAATTGTTACATCGAAGCGAAGTTCAAATCAGATTATGGCATCAAAATGATCTAAACACCCCTCAAGATATATCGGGAATCTTTTTAGGAATGTCTGAACAAGCTCCTGAAAATTTGATTATCCAATTTATTACACAATCTCCCATAATTGAAAGTATTTTGAATCAGCTTAAATAACTGATGTTACGCACATAACGTTTTAGTTGAGTGAATTAATAATTAATAATTAATAATTAATAATGAAATATTTTTATTATTCATAATTATAAAGACCTCTGACCCATTCAACCCATTAAAACTACTTTTAACTAGGATTTAGACTAATATACTTTCACTAAGGTTCAAGGACTAAATCAAATAGTAAAGTTAATTTTACAACTTGTTAATCAATTAATCGATCGCAATTTTAGTTGTCTAAGTTATTTAATCCTCATTCGGTAAATAGATTTTTATATTGCTTAATATATGCTTGCGTAACATCAGTTAAATAATTTAAATGATACGTCTAATGTGAATTAATTTGATTAATCTTGGGATATAGCTAGCTTTAAGCTTGTTAATTGGTCGACAATTACCAAAGCCTTTAAACGTTTTTTTACTTGCTTGTAAGTTACAGCCAACTAAGTAGTAATACAAAATAAATTGTACATTTTGATAATTTATTTATTTTGATTAAATATTGGTGAATAAAGGGTGCAAGCCTTGCACCCCTACAAAAAAATATACAAATAATTTTGTACAGGTACTTAGAGCTAAACCAAACACCCTTGAAAAGGGACATATTTTAAATTGAGAATCATTACACAACAAGTTTTGTTGTGGTTAATTTTGTCTAAATACCTTGAGTTCACATTTTTGTTTTTCTTATAGCTTAAAGCTTACAGCTAATCACGTCTGAAAAAAGCTAATTCACATCAGGCGTAAATGATAGGTAAATTAATTCTTCTCAAAATATAGAGTATTAGAAATGAGGAAATATGAATTGATGATTGAGAATGGAGAGTCAAAAGGGCAAAGTTCAAAGGGCAAAGGGCAAAGGTGATTTTTGAAAATAGCA
>JAALKG010000074.1 GCA_011088145.1 Cyanobacteria bacterium MH1_Bin12
TACTTAGGGGTATATTCTATCTTGTTTTAAGTTCTAATTGATGACACGCCCTAGGTTATTTGAAAAATAATTAGCATTATTTCAGAGTTAATTAATTAGCAGATATTTTTGATAATTTTGGGTAAAAAAAAAACAATTTTCAACCTTAATTTATATAGTTTAATATTTCTTAATAATGATACTAATAAGATATTGTTATAATTCAGGTTAGTTATTGGAAAAGTCATCATATCACAGATAAATATACTTTTATCATTAACAACATATTTAGATATCTACTTTACAATCAATTTCTTACTATACTTTATAGATAAGCGATCGCAAGTTTGAAAATTTTCCAAACTTGATTATGATAAACTTAAAAGAAAAACCAAAATCAACAGATCACTTCAAAATAATAGATGGACCTAAAACTCCTGAATGGTTACAAAGACTCCATTTTGCGGCTCATTCTATAATTTATTTGTAGGTTTGTGGCAGGGAATATGGCGATGTTTTTAGAGGTGATGGTAGAGTATTGATAACTCACCCAGAAGGAATAAAACAACTATTCACAGATCGTCGCTTTGCGGCAGTTCCGACTAGATGGTCACAATCTCTTACAGGACATCAATCTTTAATGTCTATAGAAGGAATCGAGCACCATAGATGCCTCCTTTTCATGGTGATAGGATGCTAAGCTACGGAACAAAGAAAAATCTTAGTAATTTAACTCCCGGAGAAGTTTTTCTTGCTAGAAGATTAGCTTATGATATGGCCTTAGAAGTTATTTTTAATGTTGTTTTTGGTATTTATGAAGGAGAGATATTTGATCAATTAAAGGACAAAATTAATAAATTAATGGATTCTTTTTTTTAGAAAGGCAATATAGTAACTATGAATTCTTACCTTTTGGAGGAGGAGAGAGAATATGTTGAGGTAAAGCTTTAGCAACATTTGAAATGAGGCTTATTTTAGCAACGATTATGGCTAATAATCATTTTGAATTAGTAAGTAATCAGCCAGAAAAAACTTCCAGAAGAATGGTTAATGTAGCTCCAAAAACTGGAGTGAAGATGATATTTAAGGGAAAATTATAGCAAATCGAGAATTGATAATGGACAATTATTTATCAGTATATTTAAGAAGTAACTATCACTATATTGATAGACGATGACTTTTTTCGATTTAGTATTATTTAATTTTTCACAATCTATTTAGGATTGCGATAGTAATCTTTAGTTTTTGCCATGGCAAAGCCCAGAGAAGAAGAAAAATTTATATTGCTATTAGTTAAAAAGAAGATTAAGGCTGTCATACTAAATAAGCCTGCTAAACCAAAAAATTCTGAATAATTGAAGATATTTGATAAACTTCCTCAAATTGAACCAGCTATAGCCATACCAATATCTAAACCTCCAAGACAAATAGAATACACTTGACCTCTTTGATGAATCTCAGCTCGATCGCTAATTAAAGCAATGGTTGTTGGAATTAAAATCCCTGCAGCTATTCCTTTAAAGCAAGCGGATAAGAACAACATAGATGATGTGTAATTGAGAAATATTAATAACATTGAGAAACAATAACAAAATAAACTGAAACTGATTAAACGTCCTCTACCTATGCTATCAGAAGCTTTGCCCATAAAAACTATTGAGGAAAAACTGGCGATCGCTGAAGTAGTAAAAAACCAACCAGCATTCAAATGAGGATAGAAAGATCTTACAAATAATGGTAAAAATGTTATCCATGTTCCCATGACAAAACCAATTAAAAACAAGATAAATACGGGAACATAAAATTTTTTTTGACTAAACAATCCCCACATATAACTCCTGCTATTTGTTCTCGATATTGTTTGTTTTTCTTCTAAGATAAAATTTTCTTTGGTTTGATAGGCAAAGAAAAAAGCAAGGAAAGCAAAACCAGAGGAAGTAATAAATAATGGAATATAACCTATCCATTCTTGTAAAAAACCTCCTAAAGCTGGACCTATTGCTAAGCCAATAGGTGTCGCTAAAGTGAGATAACCAATTATTTCTCCTCGATGTTTTGCTGGTGCTAAATCTACAACTAAAGTGGTATATCCTGTGGCAAAAGCTGCCCTAGCTAAACCCAAGAAAAAATTTAATACGATGATTAAAAAAATTGATTTTGTAAAAATGTATCCTAATGTAGCGATCGCCACAACAAATGTTCCTACTAAAACTGCATATTTTCGTCCATATTTATCAACAAATTGTCCAAAAAAAGGGCGAGATATTAAAAGGCCAATAGCAAAACTTCCTGTTACTAAACCAACTTGTTGTAAAGAACCTCCTATATCTTGAATATAAGTAGGTAGAGTTGGTAACAAACTAGTAACACTAACCCAAAATCCTAAAGCTGAACAAAATAAAAATAACAAATTGAGACGATTTATTGGTTCTAATGTCCATATGATATTTTTAGAAAAAATCTTCATAAAATTTCAAATTTTATTGTATTTTAACGTCAGTTCGATGAGAATACGTTTTTTGTGTTTTTTAATGAAAGAATAAGGTTTACCACTTACGACATAATCAGTATTTGAGGCTTTGTCGAACTCACGTTATTTTAATCAACTAGAATTACTGAAAAAATTTTTGGAGATGTCTCATAAGAAAGAATACGTCTAATGTATATTGATTCTTGAAACCCTTGTAATTTGGTTAATTATTCCAGATTAACTCTTTTTAGCGATCTTTCAAATCCTTATAGAATAAAGATTTTTTTAAATTCACATCAGACGTACATAATAAAACCCAACATCAATCTATTAACTATTCATGGGTTCCTGTTTGTACTCGCCATAAACCATTATAAACTCCCTCCATTGCCACTAACTCTTCATGTTTTCCTTGTTCGACAATTTTACCTTTTTCCAAAACATAGATACAATCAGCATGACGAATGGTAGAAAGACGATGGGCAATCATAATCGTAGTGCGGTTTTCGGTAATATGTTTGAGTGAACGTGCGATCGCAGCCTCGGTTTCATTATCCACAGCAGAGGTAGCCTCATCCAGAATGAGAATCGGAGGATTTTTGAGAATTGCCCTAGCGATGGATAATCTTTGTCTTTGCCCACCTGATAATTTTTGTCCTCTTTCACCAACTATCGTGTCATAACCTTGAGGTAACTCCATGATAAATTCATGAGCTTCCGCTATTTTGGCAGAGTGCATAACTTCTCCATCTGTAGCGTTGGTATTACCATAAGCAATATTTTCTCTGACAGTACCATGAAACAAAAATACATCTTGACTGACTAAACCAATAGCTCGCCGTAAATCATAGAGAACTATTTCCCTTAAATCAATACCATCAACGGTAATACTCCCTTTTTGAATTTCATAGAAACGCAAGAGTAATTTAACTAAAGTACTTTTTCCTGAACCCGTTGAACCCACAATTGCGATCGTTGCTCCAGTGGGAATAGTTAAGTTAAAATCTTTAATGACAGCTTCTCTGTCGTTATAAGCAAAGGTGATATGATCAAAGGTAATTTCACCCCGAATATTATCTAAAGGTAAAGAGATTTCTCCTGAATGAATCGTAATAGGAGTATCTAACAAATCCATAACTCTTTGAGTGGAAGCCATCGCCCGTTGATATAAATCAAGGGTTTGCCCTAAACGAGTTAACGGCCATAATAACCTTTGAGTCATAAAGACTAAAACACTATAAGTACCAACGGCAAGATTACCTTTTTCGACCTCTAAACCACCAAAGAGCAAAATTCCTGTAAATCCAGCTAAAATGACCAAGCGAATTAAAGGGACAAAAGCCGCACTTAAAGTAATTGCTTTTTGATTGCTGTCTAAATAACCTTCACTATCTTTTCTGACTCTTTCGATTTCATAATATTCCGTGGTAAAACTTTTAATCGTAGTAATACCTGTTAAGTTATTGGTTAATCGACCACTTAATAAACTAACTTTTTCTCGAACTTCGGCATAACGAGGAGCTAATAATTTCTGAAATGAGATCGCACCCCAGACTATAATCGGAATCGGGATAATCGTTATCCAAGCATTATTAGGAGCTAAGATAAAAAAGGCAATACTGATCACAATGACAGTAGTAAGCACCTGTAAAATTTCATTAGCTCCAACGTCTAAAAATCTCTCTAACTGATTGATATCATCATTGAGAATCGATAATAATCTACCCGTACTGCGATTTTCAAAAAATTCCAACTCCAAGTCTTGAATATGACTATAGACATTAATTCGTAAATCATGTTGAATTCTTTGAGCAATATTACGCCATAAACGCTCATAAGCATACTCAAAAACCGATTCTAAAGTCCAAATTATGAACGATAAAATACTTAAAACCACTAATTGACTCAAAATGGTCTCAAAGCCAAAAGAAGCAATAATAGAGTCTTGTTTTTGGACTACCACATCAACGGCTGCACCAATTAAAACAGGAGGAGCTAAATCAAACAGTTTATTAAGAACAGAACAAGTAATCCCCTGATAAATTAGAGTTTGATACTTGTGAGAATATCGGAGCAAACGAGAGAGAGGGTTAATAGAGTTAGATGTCATGTTTTAATTGAGAATTGAAAATTGAAAATTGAAAATTGAGAATTCTCAAACTCGATGACTGATAGCTAATAGCCAAATGTTCTGAGAATTCAAAATCAGAAATAGCATGGTTAATGTGAAGAGTGTTTCGTTTGGATATGATTAGCTATAAGTTATAAGCTATAAGCTATAATTCATAGGGCAGTTGCTGTTTAATAATCTACCAATAAAGTTTAGGAATTTAATTAACTAAAGAAAATTGGGATATTAAGCCTCTATCTTCAAGTAAAGGTAACTGACAATTGTTTGACTGTAGACTGCTCAGCAAGCTTAAAGCCTATAGCTTCGTTTCAAAAATTCATAGTTTTGCTATATTTCTAATTCGCTACTCCCTAATCATCAGATGATACCTGACTATTGAGCAAACTAGAAACGATCGAAACTACAACTGAACCGATTAAGGCACTCAAAAAACCATTAACAACAAACCCAGGGGTGAAATAAGCCACTAGTGAAAAACAAATAGCATTGATAACAAACAAGAATAAACCTAGAGTGAGAATCGTCGCTGGTAAAGTAAATAATACCAGAATTGGTTTGACGATCGCATTAACGATACCAAAGACAAAAGCACCAACCAAAGCAGCCGTAATGCTACTAATAACTATCCCCGGTACCAGATAAGCGGTGATAATCATCGATATTGCTGTAACTATTATTGTTACTAAAAAATTAGGCATAACGTTTAGATATTGTGAGCAAAGACTTACTCTCTTATTATAAATATTGATTATTTTTATTGCTTTATATAAAAAAATCGGAACTTAAATGTCCTCACATCTATCATTAATAGAAGTTACACTTAAAGAAATTAAAATCGAATTATCACTAGGCTATTATGAGTCAGAATTTACCTCAAGAAAAATCATCCGCACCAATTAAAGAAGAAAATACAGTCGTTGAAATAATTAAAACCATTGCAATGGCAGCAGTTCTCTCTTTTGGGATTCGGACTTTTGTAGCTGAGGCTCGTTATATTCCTTCCTCCTCTATGGAACCTACTTTACTAATAAACGATCGATTAATCATTGAAAAAATGACCTATCGTTTTAATGAACCTAAAAGAGGAGATGTGATTGTTTTTAATGCTACAGAAGCTCTTGAAGCACAAAACTTTACAGAAGCATTTATTAAAAGAATTATCGGTTTACCAGGAGATACCGTCGTAGTTAGCAATGGAGAAGTGATTGTCAACAATCAAGTTCTAGAAGAAATATATATCAAAGATGCCCCAGATTACGAATATGGTCCTGTTACCGTGCCTAACGGAGAATATTTAGTCTTAGGAGATAACCGTAATAATAGCTATGATTCCCACTACTGGGGTTTTGTACCCGATGGTAAAATTATTGGACGTGCTTTTGTTCGCTTTTGGCCTCCCAAACGATTAGGCTCCCTTTATGAAAAACCAGTTTACGGCGACAAAATTCAGTTACAAGAATAATCGATCATCCTCTCAAAAAAGAAATTTTCTTAGTCACTCATTTTACAAAACTTAATGTGAATTAGATTGAAACCTATGACTAGCAAGGGCAAACTAGTAGTAGGATAGATGGTGATGTAACAATTCGATCAGATTTAAGATCTATCTTTATATCCAATAATTACTAAAGCGGACAACTCCTTAAACAAGACTCGATGAGCAATCAAAATTCTGTTGTCACAGAAATATTAGAAACATTTTCCCATTGGCGGCCTCAAATGTATTTCAAGTCTTCACTCACCGCTCTTTCCCATGCAATGGAAGATCAGGTTTTAGCAGGAGAAGAAAAGCCTTTGATTATTGCTACATTTCAAAAAGAAAGATTTTATCGTCAAGAGGCTCATCGTTATAAGAAAATTGCCCAGATTTCTCCCCATGTTTATGTTTTAGCTGCGCCTGAAACAGAATTTGCTAATAGTTCAGAAGACTATGAAAAAATTGCCTTTGAGAATGATGATGCCCTAACTCAAGAATGGCATTTAGTTGTCATTGCCAGTAATTATGCTAACTGTTTGATTTGTCGTGAAAAAATTGTGCCTCCATCGGAAAATGAATCACAAGCGTTGATGGATAATAACCGTCGTTTTGAAGGTATTTGGACTTGTGAACGTTCTTTGAGTCAAAAGGCAGCAGAACTTTTATTAAATCGTATTAAACAATATCGTCCTGAATTAAAAGAAAAAGTAAACTCAGCAATTGAAATTTATTGCTCTTCCGCTATTTCCACCATCAACAAAAACCTTTCTAATGGTAATTTACAAAATAATCCTGATCCTTTTGTTTTAAGATTGATTGCTTATTTACAAGCCGGACAATACAAACTGATGAAGGCAAATCGTTTTTTAACTCAAAAAGAGAAAAAAGAGCGTTTACTTAATTCAGTCAGTAATGCCATTCGTCGCTCTTTTGATTCTGAGGAAATTTTGCAAGTAGCAGTGGATAATTTAGGCGAAGGCTTTGGGGTATGTCGTTGTTTAATTTACCGTTGTCGAGAAAATGACTTAAATGCAGAAATTCAACATGAGTTTTTAAATGAAGATATTAGTTCTTTGAAAGGAAAAGCTTGGCCGTTAAAAAATAATCCCTTGTTTCAAGAAATATTAAATATTAGAGAATCTATTAGCATTGATGATGTTAAAGCTGACCCTCGTGTTCTCAATAATAATGATATTTTATCAAAGTTAATTAACAGTTGTTCGATTATTTCTTGGTTGATTGTACCTATTCTTTATAAGGGTAAATTGCTCGGTATGATGGAGTTACATCATTGTGGCTCTACTCCTGTTACTTGGAAAGATGAAGATATTGCATTAGTAGATGCGATCGCCACTCAAGTCGGTGTGGCCTTAATCCAAGCCGAATCTTACGCTAATTTAGAAGACTTAAACGAGCAACTCGAAGCATTAGACAGGACTCGTTCTAATCTTGTCGCTATTACAGGACACGAATTACGCACGCCTTTATCAACCATTCAAATCTGTTTAGAAAGTTTAGCTCAAGAACCAGATATGTCTCTCGAATTAAGGGAGGTGATGCTTAGTACAGCGTTACAAGATGCTGAAAGAATGCGGAAATTAGTACAAGACTTTTTAACTCTATCTAAGCTCGAAAGTGGTACTGTTGAGTGGAATCCTGAAGCATTGTCCTTGCAAGAATGTATTGATTTGTCTTTATCACACGTTAATGCTCGAACGGATAAAGATTCCATACCCACTATTAAAAATAAAATTCTAGCATCTACCCCTCTAGTACGAGCAGATGGAGACTGGTTAGTCGAAGTATTAAGTAAATTATTAGATAATTCGTGTAAATTTACTAATGGTGATGGACAAATTACCATTGATGTAAAGGTGAAAAATGATAGCATTTTAGAAATAACCGTTGCTGATAATGGTAGAGGAATAGAACCTGATAGATTAAAGCAAGTATTCGATCGATTTTATCAAGAAGAAGGAGCTTTAAGACGCTCTGCTGGGGGTACAGGATTAGGACTGGCTATTTGTCGTCAAATGGTCAAAAATTGGGGAGGAGAAATTTGGGCAGAATCTAAAGGTAAAAATAAGGGTAGTAAATTTCATTTTACTGTTCCTGTTTTTCAAGAATCATCTCTGAAGAAATGATGACCATCGATAATGACAAGAGTTAAAATATGGTTAATCAAATTACTTAAAAATGATGATAAATACTCTATTAACTCGACTTGTTCCCCTTTCTCTGCTCTTAACTTTATCAATTACAGCCTGTCAACAAACAAAAACTCCTCCCCATGAACAAACATCTCCTACTAATACTCCGCCAACAGAGAGTTCTAATTTACAAGGTCAACAAATTTCATCTGACAATGGTCAAATGACCGTTACTGTACCTAAAAGTTGGTCATTACAAACAGATTTGAACGCTCAAGCTGATTTACAAGTAGCTAATTTCAGCGAAGAAAATTATTTAGTTATTTTATACTCTCAGATAAACATTACGCTGGACTATCTGGAATAAAAACAGTATAACATAGTTTGAGAAAAGCCGTCGTGAACGACGGGGCTTTAAACCCCAAAAATTTGGTAATGATCACTATAATTGATTGATCAAAAATAAGAGTTAAACACATAAAATTCTACGATGATTTATACTGTCTAAGGCTATGATTTGATGTCATAGAACATGATTTTTTGTTGGCTAATTTTATAAAGATTTGGAGTTATTTCCTTGACAAGTATAATAAATTTATTATCTGAAACGTTTTCTCTGATTTTTGATTCTACACTTGACCCAAAAAAATGGGATACAAGCCTTTTCTTTCAACAAGAAAATAAGACAAATTAACATCTAAATTTCAAGCCTCCAATTTCGGAGGTCAGTAATTCTCAATTCTTATTCATCCTATCACTACTCCATCCCCACCAAACTTGGTCACATTCACACATATAAAATTCTTGCCATTTACGGATACCTTTGTCAGTGGTAACAGGTGCATATCGATTTAACCAAACTCTTTTCCCTTGACGAGGAGAAGCATCGCAATTAGGACAATAAAAATTCATGGCATGGACAGCATTGTTAGTCCATTCAGGGGCAATACGAGAAAAAGCTTCCATGATTGTTCCTTAAATTTGAATGATTGTCGGGAAATTTTTGTATATTATAATTCACATAATTAATAATAGTTGAGTAAATCCATTACACTTTAGGTTATTACAATATTTTTTGATAAATCACTTTTGTCAGAATCGACGAATTATTGAGAATCACTATATGTCATCCAATCAACCATCAGAAAAACTTTATTTAACAACGAAACTGGCTTTTGGTGCAGGTGATATGGGCCCTGCTTTAACTGCTAATTTATTGGTTTTTTTCTTATTGCCTTTTTTTACCAATGTTGCAGGTTTAAGTCCTAGTTTGGCAGGTAGTATTCTTTTTATTGGCAAGATTGCTGATGCTATTAATGATCCTATCATTGGTGTGTTAAGCGATCGCACTAAAACAAAATGGGGAAGACGGTTACCTTGGATTATCTTTTCGGCCATTCCCTTTGGGCTAATCTTTTTTTTACAGTGGATAGTACCAACTTTCAGTGAAAATCCCGGATTTAACTCCACTTTATTGTTTATATACTATATAGCGATCGGTATTATTTTCAATCTTTTTTATACAGCAGTCAACTTACCTTATCAAGCCTTAACTCCGGAGTTAACTCAAGATTATAACGAGAGAACAAATCTCAATAGTTATCGCTTTAGTTTTTCCATTGGAGCAAGTATTTTATCACTAATTTTGGCAGGATTTGTCTTCCAAGTTTTCCAAGATAGTCAGCAAAAATATCTGGTTTTGGGTTTAGTTTCTACTGTTTTTTCAGTTGTACCATTATTTTGGTGTCCTTTGATTATCAAAGAAAGAGGTTATCAGCCATTATTAACACCACAAAAACGTAAAATAGTGGGCTACATCTTAGTTGGTATTACAGCACTAATAACAGTTATTTCCCTTGTTTAATTGGGGCAATCGGTGCTAGTTTAATTGTTGCCAAAACCGAGCCACATTTACTCACCAAAAATAAAGTTTTTATTCAAGATGAATCTACTGCCAACTTATCGTTTTTTCAGCAACTAAAAATAGTTTTTCAAAACAAAGCTTTTGTCTATGTTGTTAGTATTTACTTATGTTCGTGGTTAGCGGTACAATTGACAGCATCGATTTTACTTTACTTCGTTGTCAATTGGATGCAATTAGAAGAATCTGCATTTCCTTCAGTTGCGATCGCAGTTCAAGGAACAGCATTAGTAATGTTATTTGTCTGGCAAAAAATAAGTCAAAAACTAGATAAAAAAGTAGTTTATTTTTTAGGTTCAACTATTTGGATAATTGCCCAAATAGGTTTATTTATAGTACAACCAGGACAAACATTATTACTTTATTTATTCGCAATGTTAGCAGGATGTGGAGTATCTGTTGCATACTTAATTCCTTGGTCAATGATACCTGATGTGATCGATTTAGATGAACTAAATACTGGGCAAAGAAGAGAAGGAATATTTTATGGTTTTATGGTTTTATTACAAAAATTTGGTCTAGCTTTAGGACTGTTTCTAGTGGGAATTGCCTTGGAATTCTCAGGTTTTATTAGAACTTTACCAGGAGAACTCCCACCAGTTCAACCCGATAGTGCATTATGGGCAATTCGCTTAGTCGTTGCACCCTTACCCGCAATTGTATTATTAGCAGGTGTAATACTAGCCTATTTTTATCCGATAACAAGGGAATACCACAATGAAATTCGTTTGAAATTACAAGAAAGAAACAATGACCATGAATAATAATTAGGGCTTAGCGAAAAGTCAAAAATAGCTGGTAAGGATAATTGATAATGGACAATGGACAATGGACAATGCAAATTTGGGGGTATTTTTGGTATTTTTTGAGGTAAATTTTAGCTATTAAGCATTATTCGTAAAGATTTCATATTTATTCAGCAGACCCTAATTAATGTTATATTATTGCGATCGCACTAAATAGTTAACGGTTGTTTTGTTTCTTCTGGTTTATTGATTGCTAAATCGTAATTAGTTTGTAAGTCCATCTTTTTACGTCTTTTCTTTTCAAACACAATGGTAACTATAGATGATTACGCATCTTTACTAGATAAAAAGCGATCGCATTTACTTAAGAAAAGGAACACCTAAATCTTTACAAATTTTTTTGGCAAGTATATCTTTAATTTCATTATGCCTTGGTATTGCAGAACGTTTATTTTGGGATGGATTATGCCACCATGAATGATTACCTCCCTCTCTTAAAAGTTCACAACCTTGTGAGCGAAGATAACGAAGAAGAGCATTTTTTTTCATACAGCAATTTTTTCTTCAATGTAATTTGTACCTGCTTCATTAATGGCTTCTTCTTTATTAAATTCTAAGGCTTCTCTTAGGGTAATTTTTAGACTGTCAATTAATTCTTCACGAGTTTCTTCCTGGCAATTAACTCCAGGTACTTCCTGAATCCAACCTATCCACCAATTATCGATTTCTTTAATAATGGCTGTAAAAGTATTCATTTTAATTGTCTAGAACTTATTTCTTCTTTATTCTAAAACTTTTCATCTTTCTTTACTATGGATGGTTTATAAATAAGTCACCATAAAGACGATCGCATTTTACTTCATTTTAACGGTGATTACTTTCTTTTTTATGAACAGTCTTAGCATCGAACACAATGGTAACTATAGGTGATTACGCATCCAAACTAGGTAAAAAGCGATCGAATTAAATTATAAATGTAAAAACAAAGGACATTCTGAGGACTAAAACTTATAACGAATTATTATTATTCCATAGACAAAAAGCCTCCCCCTCCAGGAGTTTCAATAATAAATACATCATCAATACCCATCTCTACAGTCATTTGGGAAGCGACTTCCTTCTTACTTCGATCGCAACGTATAATATAGTTATGACCCTTTTCACCATCACCTCCACCTTGCAAACCCTTTGGTGCAAAAACTCTTCGACTAGACAAAACACTCGCAGTCATGGGTTCTAAAAAACGAATTGCTCGAACAACCCCATTACCTCCCTTATATTTACCATCTCCACCACTGTTATGACGAATGGAAAACTCTTCTAAACGCACAGGAAAACGCTGTTCTAAAATTTCTGGATCAGTTAATCGAGAATTAGTCATATGTACCTGCACCGCATCTGTGCCATCATGATTAACCCCCGCACCTGAGCCACCACAGATGGTTTCATAATATTGATATTTACTATTACCAAAGGTGAAATTATTCATCGTACCTTGAGAATTTGCCATAATCCCTAACGCACCATAAAGACAATCAGTAATATTTTGGGAAGTCTCCACATTTCCTGCAACGACAGCAGCGGGATATTGAGGATTCAAAAAGCAACCTTCGGGAATGATTATTGTAACTGGTTTCAGGCATCCTGCATTTAAAGGAATATCGTCTTCGACTAAGGTGCGAAAAACATATAGCACTACCGCTTTAGTTATGGAAACAGGAGCATTAAAATTGTTATTTTGCTGAGGTGATGTATCTGTAAAATCAATAGTTGCAGTTTGGTTTTTCTTGTAGATTTCAATCTTAACTTGTATTGTAGCTTGATTGTCTAATGCGATCGAATATGTGCCATTTTTTAATTGTGTAATGGCTTTTTTTACACATTTTTCCGCATTGTCTTGAATCAATTGCATATAGTTTTTAATCGTATCTAAACTATACTTATTAACTAGGGCGTGTCATCAATTAAGCCAAATGACGATCGCTGCTAAATGAATACCA
>JAALKG010000075.1 GCA_011088145.1 Cyanobacteria bacterium MH1_Bin12
AGGATTAGACGCAGACCAAATAGCAGAAACAGCAGGAGACGTAATCGAATACGAAGTAGTGGTAACCAATACAGGTAACATCACCCTAGTAGACGTATGATGATGGTACTACGAGTATTATCAATGTTGTGGATGGATTTGGTGCTACACCATTTGTTTAAACTCAATTTGATATTTTGGTGATTACCTTTCAATTTTAGATTGTGGGTTTTACCCAGTGAAAAATCATTTTCACTGAATCTGGTTTCAATTTTTTAATCTAAAAAAGGGGATGTTTAATACGTCCCCTTTTTTGTTTCGATTTTAGAGTTTAATTTAAGACCGTTATGCTCTGTAAATCTCCCAAGTTTATGGAATTTGTCTTTTAATAACTGATATTTTCATTTCCATAAATTTCCTTAGTTCGTTTTCTTTTTTAAAAATGCAACTTGCTCGATTAATTTATCTACTAATAAGCGTTTAGAAATACCATTGGAATCAATGTGATAGATGGCACTACCGTTAATGTAAAGGATTGTTCCATCATGGTTTAAATCAAAAGCTAAAACACCTTTTGCAATAATCGTTGTTTCATTATTGATATTTTGTTGAACTAATTCCCAAGTTTGAGGGACTAATGAGGGAGCATCTGCATCTCCAAAACGATTCTGTTTAGTGGCTTTTGCTACATCTATTTGTTCTCCCCAAGCATTCATTTGTTCTGAATCCAAATTTTGTGGATTACCATTGGTTTGTAAAGGTTTACCAGTAAATCGCATGGTAAAAAAGTTCAACATCTGAAAAATAGCGTAAAGAAGACGAAAAGGCATGAAAATTATTTCTTTTAAAATGTCTAATATATCAAATGTTTTCCCAAAAGGAGAATAGGGACGACGGATATAATACAAATTTCCATCTGAACTCATTTGAGGAGACAAAAAATCTGTTTGAGAATCATCGGCTAAAGTTTCTATCTCTTGGGTTTCAAAATCTAATTTTTCAATACGAAATGGAGTTTTTTCCATGACATAACCTTGACTATTACGACTTAAACCAGCAGATTGAAATAGTAAAGCTTTTTTCATTTCTGGTATCCAATGAGGAGCAATATCGATCGAATCTCCTTCGGTTACATCACGAGGGGTAGAACCTTCGGTTGTCATAGTTGGTGGCAATATTTGCAGTTCCATTGGCATTACGAGTAACACAAGCGATAAGATTATTTTCTGGATGAATATCCAAATATTGAACTGTATATTCTGAACCGTGAAATAAACGTCTTTCTTTCATAAAATCATCATCAAGGGAAAATACCCCTGAGACATTTCCGATTGATAAGGCATAAAATAATTGACCATCATTTGTTAAACACATACTGGTAAAGTTAACCATGGTTTCAGGCTCTTCTCTTTGTTCCATTGCTTTAAGCATTTCTGGTGGTACAAAATTTGCCATGGGCCCTTTATTTCGTAGAAAGTTACGTTTTTGAATTTGTTTTATTCTTTCTTGGGTTGATTGTCCAAATTCACTTTTGAGAAGTCTTACGGGAGCATGGTGTAATTTTAAATATAATGTACCTTTTTTCAAGTAAGCAAGGTTAATATCCATAATTAATTACCGTATTTAACGATGATTGTTTTGTTCATCAAGATAATATTACATGATGATTTATAAGGTTATAAATTCAAATACTTTACCATTTCATAATTTGATTGATCATATTTTGAGATTGATATTCATACCCACCACTAAATAAATTAAAATGGTTCAGAATATGATAGAGATTATAAATAGTTTTTCTCTTTTCATAACCTTTATCAAGAGGATACTCTTGTTGATAACCTTGATAAAAAATGGAAGGAAAGCCACCAAATAATTCTGTCATGGCTAAATCCACTTCTCGATCGCCATAATAACAGGCAGGATCAAAAATAATCGGTTTTCCATCGGCGGTAAAAGAAGCATTACCTGACCATAAATCACCATGTACAAGGGCAGGAATGGGGTTATGTGTTGATAAATGAGCTCTGATTTTCTCTACTACGGCTTTGATCTCACGAAAATTACCACCATGTCGATTAGCTAGTTTTAATTGATAGTCAATTCTTTTTTCCGCAAAAAAATCCGCCCAATTAGCATTCCAATCATTTATTTGTGGAGTTGAACCAATGGTATTATTGGCTTGCCAACCAAAGCGTTTTGCTATACCTTGTTTGTGCAATAAGGCTAATTGTTTACCCATTATCATCCACAATTGATTATTACCTCCACCAAAGGAATAGTATTCTAAAACTAAATAACTTTTATTCTCTGCAACTCCCCAGCAAATTGGTTGAGGAATAGTAATGGTATTAGTATTATACATTTGCTCTAATCCGAAGGCTTCGATCAAAAACATTTCGACTTTAATCGCATCATTTAGTTTGATAAAGTATTGATTTTCCCTACCGATTAATTGATACGCTTGGTTAATACAACCACCACCAATACTACGAGTATTAACCAATTGAAAATCTTGTCCTGTTTTTTGACTAATTGCTTTGGTTATTGGAGTCCACATTTTTTCAATAAGTAAATAACAAATATATCATTTAAGTTCTTAGAATCTCTAGCTATCAGCTTTTGTCAATTTTCTCAAAGTTATAAACTAAACTTTTATTAACTCACTTGTATCCATTAAAAAATCGAGAAAAGTTTGAGCAATAATAGATAATTGCTTATCTGCTAAATAAGTAAGATACCAATGACGAGGAATCGGGAAATGCTCCACATCAAGAATCGTCAAATCATGATGCCATGGAGAAGTTAAAGTATGTTTTGATAATACTGAAATACCTAAATCACCAGCAATCGCTTGCTTAATAGCTTCATTACTACCTAATTCCAAACGGACTTTGATATCTATATTATTATCTTTAAACAAATCTTCTACTGCTTGGCGAGTACCAGAACCTGATTCACGCATGATAAAAGGATATGGTTGTAAGTCAACTAAAGGTATTTGCTCTTGATTTGCTAAAGCATGATCTTTTTTGGCTACTACTACCAAAGGATTTTCAATAAAAGGTTTACTCTTGAGAACAATATCTTGAGGCGGTTGACTTAAAATATATAAATCATCTTCATTTTTCTGCATTCTAGTCCTCATTTGCAGGTGATTAGTCACTTGTAAGGAAACATCAATAGAGGGATATTGCTGACAAAATGAACCTAATAAACGAGGGATAAAATAAGTTGCAGTGGTAATCACTGAAAGACGTAATTTACCTTCTTTTGTCCCTTTGAAATCAGCAATTTTCATTTCAAAGTTATCTAGGGAAGAAAAAACTTGCCGACAGGTGTTTAATAATTCTTTACCTGCATCAGTTAGGTAAAGCTGTTTCCCAATTTGTTCAAATAAAGGCAATCCAATAAATTTGGTTAGTTGTTTTATTTGACTCGAAACCGTCGGTTGGGTAATGTTTAATTCTTCTGCTGCTTTGGTAAAACTGGCTAAACGAGCAGTTGTTTCAAATACTCTTAACTGATGTAGTGTGGCGTGAATCAAACATTTTCTCCTTTATTCTCTGACTTCCTTTCGATCATAATCAATAGATAGACTTTAGTCAATCAATCATGTTTTAGAAATAGACTTAATTCAATGTATAAAGGAAGAAAAAGCCTTTGAAAATCAGCAATAGACAATCTTAACAATCATTTAAATCATTTATACCAGCTAAGTTCGATCAATGTTACTGTTATGAAGTAGAAAGACGATCGCTTTAATGATTCTGTTAAGCTTCAAGCTATAAGCAATAAGATTTTTAGTAGATTCAATGACCACTTTTGGCATTTTGAATAACTTATTTGGCAACTATTAAGTATCTAAATAATTTTAATTGAGATCATCTTACAAAAGAGTCCGCATATTTATTTCCTTTTGTCAATGCTTAAATCCTAGTTAAAATGCCATGACTCAAATAGGAACGCCATATATAATACTACTATTGTAATATACTTTATAAAGCAGATAAAAGTTCAGCGATCGTCATTTTTGTAACAGGATCAACCAAATCAGGAGCAATTTCAGCTAAGGGAATTAAAACAAATGACCTTTCTCTCATTCTAGGGTGAGGAATCTGTAATTTTGGAGTTTCCATCACTAAATCACCATATAAAATCAAATCTAAATCTAAAGTTCTCGCTCCCCATCTGACTTTTCTTTCCCGTCCAAATTCTTGTTCAATATCGAATAAGAATTGCCATAAAACTTCAGGAGTTAAACTGGTTTGGACAATGATACAGCCATTGACATAATAAGGTTGTGGAGGACCTACAGGTTTAGTCTCATATAAATTAGAACAAGCAATCAATTCTATTTGCGGAATACTGGCAATCATTTCTACCGCGTCAAGCAAAATTTGTTGACTATTTCCCAGATTACTACCCAAAGCAATTGCTGATTGTATTTGTTTCATTGTCGTACTCTTTTGCGTAATAATAGACACAGAAGTATTAAACTTCGTATGTTGATCATGTATCATTACATATATGAATGATCTAAGTTTAAGTCAAACCGCTATTGATTTTGATTCTGATCTCGATCCTTTAGATGCGATCGAAGAGGAAACAACTCCTGCCCCTGATCCCGAACAGATGCTACGATTAATTCGTAGTGACAACCAACAGGAGCAGATTCAGGCTGTCCGAGCATTTTGTGAAATTAAAGAACCAAGGGTTATCCCTATTTTAATTGAATTGTTAAGCACTACCTGCCCTTTAATTAGAGTTAGTGCCGCCTATGCCTTAGGACGTAATCCCAGTCCCTCCGCTGTTGAACCTTTGATTAGGCTGTTGGCAAATGATTGGAATGGTTATGTTCGTAAAGGTGTTGTTTGGGCCTTAGGTAATAGTAATGATAGTCGTGCTTTTGCCCCCTTAATGAAAGCTTTAAAAACTGATATCAATGCCGTGCGTTTATGGGCGGCAAGTAGTTTGGCAAATATTGCGGTGCTTAATTATGAAGATACTATTTCAGCTATTCCTTCTTTGATTAAGGCATTGAGGCAAGATTATATTTCAGGAGTTCGTAGTAATTGTGCTTGGACGATTGGTAAACTTTGTCGAGAATTACCTTACAATGTAATTTATGCTACTGCGATCGACGCTTTAATTGAAGCATTAGTAGAAGACTCCGATTTAGGTGTAAAAGAAGATGCTAGATCAGCTTTATTAAAATTAGGTGATCCCCGTGGGTTACAAATGATTGAAGAGTTAGAACTAGAGGGAATCATCTAAATTATAATTATGAATAAACCGATTATTCTGGGCATTAGTGGTGCATCAGGAATGATTTATGCTGTACGTACCATCAAATATCTGTTAGAAGCTGATTATACGATAGACTTAGTTGCCTCTAGAGCCAGTTATCTGGTTTGGCAAGAAGAAAATCAGACTCGTGTACCTTCTGAACTTGATTTACAAGAAGAATTTTGGCGATCGCAAGCAGACGTATATAATAGTGGTAAATTAACTTGTCATCGATGGGGTGATGTTGGGGCTCGAATAGCCAGTGGCTCATTTCGGACTCAAGGAATGATAGTGACTCCTTGCAGTATGAGTACTGTAGCTAAGATTTCTGCTGGTTTAAGCTCAGATTTGTTAGAAAGAGCAGCAGATGTCCAAATAAAAGAAGGAAGACCTTTAGTTGTGGTACCTCGTGAAACACCTCTTAGCTTGATTCATTTACGTAATTTAACGAGTTTGGCCCAAGTCGGTGTCAGAATTGTTCCAGCAACTCCCGCATGGTATCATCAACCTCAAACTATCAACGATTTAGTCGATTTTGTCGTTGCCCGTACTTTAGACCAATTGAATATTGATTGTGTCCCTCTCAAACGATGGAAAGAGGATAAATAATCGTTTCTCAATGGATAATTAAGAATTGTTTAAGAAAAAGTTGACAAAATATGTACTTTCCGCTACAATTAATGTCAAGAAATCTTAACAGAGACATAATTGGAAACTCCCTGCAAAGATTTCCTCAAGATTAAACAACAACAAACATTTTACCGACCCATATTTAGTTGAAGAATCTAAATGATGCTGTGGGTTTTTTTATGTTTAATTTAAGTCGTCATGTTAGCAACTATTCCCAACCAAGTAATTTGAGCCATATTTAATTTTTCAGTTACTAATTGAAGGTTATTTTCTGTTATTTTGCCTAATTGAGCAACTAAAATTAAACCGTCAGTGTGAGAAGCAAGGATTTTAGCATCGACAAAGTCCAACATCGGGGGAGTATCATAAATGATTAAATCAAACTGTTCTAATTTTGATAAATTCTCGATCGTCTTTTCCATTATTGAAGATAATAATAAACGAGTAATATCATTTGGTAAATCTCCTGCAGTTATCACTGATAAATTTTCTTCTTGATCAACTTGTTTAATGGCGGCAGAAAGATCTATTTTTTCAGTTAAAATATCACTTAGATTGTTGTTATTTTCTATATTAAATAGTTTATGTATTTGTGGATTTCTCAAATTAGTATCTACTAACAAAACTTTTTTACCTATGTTGGCAGCAGTTTTAGCTAAATTTAAACTAATAGTGGTTTTTCCTTCTTGAAAATTAGCAGAACTGATTACTAAAGACTTTATTTTATAGTTTGATATTAAAATATAAAGATTACTATACAAATCATTAAAATATTCACTCCAAGATGATTTAATTATCTCTAATGAATTATTCTTATTTAATTGTGTAAAAGAAGGATAATATTTTTCTTTCTTGCCAGCAAATAAATTTATATTGAAAATCTTTTGTGTATTTTTACAAGGAATATATCCTAAGATTGCTTTAGAACAAATTTGATTTAATTGGTTTAAAGTATATACAGTTTTATCTAATTTATCGATCGTCACCGCAGAAATTGCTCCCAAACTTAAGCTTCCTAAAGCAACGAAAATAAGATTGTAAATGGGAAAAGGTAAAGTAGGAATTTCCGCTAGTTGTGGTGGAGAAATCAATCTAGAGTTAACTGTATTTTGAGCATGTTTTATTTCTAAATCTTCTTGAGTTTGGGACCAACGCTGTAAACTTGTAGTGGTGTTCGTTAACTCTGTTTCTAAATCAGTATATTGACGAGTAATAATTGGCATTTGGGCAACTTTACTCTGGAGATTGTTTACAACTTTTTCTCAATTATTTTCTTGGACTTGTAATTTTTTTAATTCTTTTTCTTTGTCTAAAAATTCATCTATTAATTGAGAGTTAATTTTACCAGTTTTATCAATAAGGTTTGAAGATTTATTCGGATTATTAGATACTGAAGTAACTGCAAATTTTTTTGTTTCTTTTTCTAACAATTGAACTAGATTTTCTCGCTTTTCTCTTAAATTAATAATTATAGGACTTTGATCAGTAAAAATAGCAGATTCTTTGGCTAACTCTATGTCAATCTCTTCTAATTGTTTAAGCAAATTTTGATAATTAACTGATTCTTTTAAAGAAATAGTTGTGATCGCTTCTTGAGGGGTTAATTTGATTGTTTTTTGTAGCTTATCATAACTAGTTTTCGCTTCTTCTAATTCAACTTTGACTTGAAAATATTCTTGTTCTTTAGTAATAAATTGTTGAGTTAATTCTTGAACCGTAATCAGAGGATCAATTAATTGATATTTTTCTCTTACTTGTTGTAATTGATTTTGAATAGTATCAACTTTCTTGGTTAAAATAACCGTTTGAGATTGAACAAATTTTAAACTTTCACTATGATTATTTTGCCAAGGAGGAAGATTTTTATCGATATATTTTTCAGCAATCTTATCTAAAACAAATTGAATTTTCTCAGGATTTTCATCTTGAAATATAACTTCAATAATTTTAGTTTTTTCTATTTGACGAATTTCTAAATCTTGTAAATCTGTTAAATTAATATCTGTATAAATATCAGGATATTTTTGAGCAATTTGGTCTAAAATCGGATTTAAAATACTGGCACTACCTAAAATTTTAATTTCTGTACTATAGTCAACTGGAGAAGTTGTAGAATTGTCCTTTAGGTTATTATTGTTATTATTTGGCAGTTTATTATTAGTTTGTACAGTTTGTTTTTCTAGCAATAACATGAATTTTCCTTGATCAATAGGAGATTGTTGAAATGCCCACCATGCGATCGCACCTGTAATAACAAAACAGACACCCGTAACAATCAGCCAACGTCTTTTTAGTACAGAAAAAAAATACTCTATAGACGAATCCTGTTGACTATTTTGTTTTATGATTTGGGGATGTTGCAACGAAAGAGTTGTTTCTTTTAACAAAGGTAAATCTTGAGATTTTTCAAGCATATTTCTCACTTGTGATGATTAAAAAAAACTAATTTAAAAATATAAATAATCTAAATTCTGAATCAGGTAAAAGTTATATTTTTTGTCAATTGTTAATTATTTTTTAGTTAGAGCCAAAAAGTTCAAATAATCTCACAAAAGAAAAAATACTAGTAAAAGGCGATAAAACTTTATTTAAAGTATCACTAACCTTAGTTAAAGCACTTCTATTAACTATTAACACATCATTATTTTTTAAAATTGGATTATTTTCCTCGTTAACTTTTGCGCCTAAATCAACAGCAATATCACGTTTAGAAACAGTTCCGTTGGGATTAATCCTAATTAACTCAACTTTACTCCTATTTGCTCTGGTTTGATCAAAACCACCTGCGGCTAAAAGAGCGTTATTCAAAGGGGTATTAGGACGCACAGCAGTTGGCCCTGGGCGTACCACTGAACCCACGACATTAACGACAATTTCCGCAGGAGAAAAATTAGCAGAAGCCAGAATATGAGCTTCAGCAGGATCTATCTGTTCTGCTTTGGGTATATTAATACTGTCTCCTTCTCGGAGAATAATATCTTTTTTAATGTCTCCTGACTGTAACATATCCCAAAGATCCACATTGATGATTTGTTCTTGGGCATCTCTGGTGGTTCTAGTGACTGTTATATTGCGAATATCAGCTAATTCTTTAATTCCTCCACTTTGTTGTATTACGCTGGTTAAACGAGGAGCTCCTGCCTCTATGGGAACGGTATATGAACCAGGACGAGAAATTTCTCCGACAACCGTAACGCTAGGAGGTTTGACATATTTAATACCAAAAGTCGCATCAGCCAGTTGCCGAGATTCTTTGGGATTAATTTGTTCTCGTTTTTTCACCATGATGACATCACCATCAAGTAGGTCAATATTTTGGCTTAAGTCTCCTTCTTGCAAAAGCTTCCAAAAGTTGAGATTATAGATGATTTCTCGATCGCTTTGTCTTCTTTTTAATTTAATTTGTTGCACATTTGCGGATACTGTCAAGCCACCTGCTAAGTTAAATAAATCAGTAACTTTGGGGTTTTTTCTTACGCTCAGAGCGGACTTTTGACTATTATTAGTGGTAGTACTAGATACACTAGACATGGTATAGTTACCAGGAACATTAACCTCTCCGACGATCGCAACGTTGAGAGAACGAGGTTGTTCTAGAGTTACCGTAATGGCAGGACGTTTGAGAAAGCGACTATATAAATTGATCATCAACTGATTGACTTGAGCAATAGTTTGCCCTTTAACATTAATATTGCCAATTAAAGGGAAAGTAACAGTGCCATCAGTAAAAACTTCATCAATACCACCTTGTTCTGGTAAACCAAAAACAGTTACTTTAATTACATCTCCTTTGTCTAGAATATAAGGATTGTTTGGGGGTAAATTATTAATCGGTGAAGGGGAGGATGAAACAGAAGGTAAAGAATCATAAAATAATCCTTCTTGATTATCGTATTGAGATTGTGCCTGAATGGGATAGGCATTTAATAATAGGAAAGGAATATTAAAACTTAAAGTAAGAATAATAGGATTGAGCTTAAATTTCATTGATAATTGCAAAATTAACTGTAGTATTTATAGCAATTCTTATATTCGTGAGGCGTACAATTAAACTCTTTAGAGAATAATGTACCTCATAAATTATGGGAAAAACTATAAATGATTTTTTTTTAATTTCAAGATTAAATTAAAGTGATTTGGTCACCAAAAAGATGCTAATCATGTTTTTTGCATTAGGAATGAGAATAAAATTCCTGCGAACTTTAGTAACAATTTAGTATCCAACCATTTGTGTCAAATTAATGCAAAAATTTTAGACAGTGTGGACAATTAATTATTCCTTGATCTGTTATTATTCGTGTTTATAATTTCGGATAAAATAATTAGATAGTAAATATTGTAGCAATGATAACTTGTTAATTAACTAAATGGCTCAAAAACAAAAATTTCCTCATTTATTAAGTTCTAAATGGACAGCAGTACAAAAAACGTGGGGATGGAGACATTTTCAAGTTATTAATCGTAAAAATGAAGGTAAATGGGTATTTGCGGAAATGATTTCTTCTTGTGATAATCAAGTTCGCTTTTGGATTAATGCTAAACAATTAAAAGATCGAGATTTATGGACACCTGGATGGGTGACATTAGAGCAATTACGTAAAGAAGCACAACAGACAGATGAAAAATAGCGATTTACCGTTCTGATTTCGTTATAATCGTCTAAGGAAAATATGATATGGCAAAGGTCATTCAGAATTGAGAATTGAGAATTACCGACCTTGTGTAGAGAAGTTGCATGCAGCATCCTTACAAGGCGAGAAGTTTAGATTTTAATTTTAATTTTCTTCTTGAAAGAAGAGGCTTGTGTCCTCATTTTTTCGGTCAATGTTCGATGGTTAAGGAGCAAAGATTAAATGCTTATTAATTAAAAGTTTCGGTTATAAAATTTGTCCTGACCATGATGAGAAATGCTATATTCAACTGTACTTTACCAAGGAGGTAAATTGTTTCATGTCAACTCAAGTAATTGAAAAGAAAACGACTAAACCTAATCGTGAGAGAAAAAAAGATCCTGGTTATCGTGTTTTATTACATAATGATCCTATCAACACAATGGAGTATGTAGTGGAAACGTTAATGCAAACTGTGGGTGTTAGCGAAGTACAAGCTTTGGCAGTGATGATGGAAGCTCATACGACGGGGATTGGTTTAGTGACAGTTTGTATGTTAGAACATGCTGAATTCTATTGTGAAAGTCTTAAAAGTAAAGGTTTGATGAGTACAATTGAACCTGCGGAATAAATAAAGTTTGAACTCAGAATTGGAAACTATGAACTGAGAATTTTGAGCAAAAGGAGTAGAGGATGTAATGATGCTGATATATATTAGAGGTTTCTTCTACGAAGGTATATATCAAAATGTTGTCCTTTTCTCAGATTAAAAATTATCCTGTGTGGTTAAGGTTAGGATTGTTTATCTTAACCTTATTATTTTTTTGGTTTCCTTTTGTTTTAGTTGTTTATTTTTTTCTGGGTACAGAAGATGCTAATCTGACAACGATCGTCACCATGGCAATTTTATTTATTATCTTTTTATTTTTAGTACCTGCTTGGGGGAAAAAAATTTATGATAATCCTTCTGTTTTCAAGAGTTATGGATTAGTCAACTCTAAAACTAATTTTATTTATTTATGTAAGGGTTTAATCATCGGTTTTAGCTTCACTTGGTTATTATTTGCTGTAGAGTCTGTGTTGGGTTGGGTCTCTTTTCAAGCTCCTTCTATGGCATTAAAATCTTTGATTTTAGAAGGTTGTCTTAGTGGTTTGGGGGTTGCTTTTGCGGAGGAATTATTTTTTCGAGGTTGGTTATTATTTGAAATAGAACGAGATTTTGCTTTGTCTATTTCTAGTGGCATAAATTCTCTTATTTTTGCTTTACTTCACTTCATCAAACCCCTCAGTGAAATTATTCGTACTAGTGTGACCTTTCCTGCGTTGGTATTGTTAGGTTATATTTTAATAGTAGCAAAGCGATCGCATAAAAATTTATTAGGTATAAGTATTGGTATTCACGGCGGTTTAGTTTGGGCTTATTATCTAATCAATGTCGGACAAATCGTGAAATATAATGATAAAGTACCCGTTTGGATAACTGGCATTGATCAAAATCCCATCGCAGGAATTATGGGATTAATATTTTTGTCAGGGCTACTTTATTTGGTTAAAAATTATGTCAACAAAAACTATTAAAAATCCCCATGGAGAAGAAATTCTGCAATATGAATTTTTAGAAGGGTTAGAAATGAATCAAACAAATTATCCCAATAATTCTGTTTTAAAATTATGATAACGGAAATAGATATAGATAAAGATATAAGGAACACTTCATTTACTTATAAAATTACTTAAATTCCATGAAGATTTTGGTTCTAAATGCAGGTTCAAGTAGTCAGAAAAGCTGTTTATATGAACTAACAGAAAACAGACTTCAAGAATCAAAACCTAAACCTAAATGGGAAGCCCATATTGACTGGACTATGGTTGGTGAAAAAGGAGAATTAACCGTTATCAGTAACAATAAAAAATGGCAGTTTAATTTGACGGATAACGATCGTCAAAAAGCCTTGTTTTCCATGGTAAAAACCTTAGTAGAAGGCGAAAGCAAGATTATCGATGACTTAAACGAAATTGACATAGTCGGACATCGAGTAGTTCATGGAGGCAATAAATATTCCCAACCAACCTTAATCACTCCTGAGGTAAAAAAAGAGATCAAACAATTATTTCCTCTTGCACCTGTTCACAACCCCATTAATTTACAAGGAATAGAAATTATTGAAAACATCTTAGGCAATGTTCCTCAAGTCGCTGTATTTGATACCGCTTTTCATAGTCAAAAGCCCTTGAAATCTGCTATTTATCGGTGTTCCTTGAGAAGACCCACGGCTATGCCGATGGGATGAATCACGGTCAGGGTT
>JAALKG010000076.1:0-5205 GCA_011088145.1 Cyanobacteria bacterium MH1_Bin12
TAACGGTCCTAAGGTAGCGAAATTCCTTGTCGGGTAAGTTCCGACCCGCACGAAAGGCGTAACGATTTGGGCACTGTCTCGGAGAGAGGCTCGGCGAAATAGGAATGTCTGTGAAGATACGGACTACCTGCACTTGGACAGAAAGACCCTATGAAGCTTTACTATAGCTTGGAATTGTGTTCGGGCTTGTTGTGCGCAGGATAGGTGGGAGGCGAAGAAGATGTGCTTGTGGGTACATTGGAGCCAACGGTGAGATACCACTCTCAAAAAGCTAGAATTCTAACTGTGTAACAGGACAGTTTCAGGTGGGTAGTTTGACTGGGGCGGTCGCCTCCAAAAAGGTAACGGAGGCGTACAAAGGTTACCTCAGACTGGTTGGAAATCAGTCGAAGAGTGCAAAAGCAGAAGGTAGCTTGACTGCGAGACAGACAAGTCAAGCAGGGTGGAAACACGGTTTTAGTGATCCGACGGTGCTGAGTGGAAGGGCCGTCGCTCAACGGATAAAAGTTACTCTAGGGATAACAGGCTGATCTCCCCCAAGAGTTCACATCCACGGGGAGGTTTGGCACCTCGATGTCGGCTCATCGCAACCTGGGGCGGAAGTACGTCCCAAGGGTTGGGCTGTTCGCCCATTAAAGCGGTACGTGAGCTGGGTTCAGAACGTCGTGAGACAGTTCGGTCCATATCCGGTGTAGGCGTGAGAATATTGAGAGAAGCCTTCCTTAGTACGAGAGGACCGGGAAGGACGCACCGCTGGTGTACCAGTTATCGTGCCAACGGTAAACGCTGGGTAGCCAAGTGCGGAGAGGATAACCGCTGAAAGCATCTAAGTGGGAAGCCCACCTCAAGATGAGTATTCTGGTGTAAGGTCACGGGAAGACGACCCGTAAATAGGCAGGAGGTGAAAGTGCAGTAATGTATGAAGCCGAACTGTACTAACAGACCGTCAGCTTGACCTAAGAAATTGTGGAAACTCAAAAAATCTATCTATGCAGTCTTGAAGGGGATTAATGGGTAATCCATTCAAAGAAATAGCTGGTGTGTGTAGCGTTATGGAACCACTGCGAACCATCTCGAACTCGTGTGTGAAACGTAACAGCGGCGACGATACTACGGGGGTAGCCCTTTGGGACAATAGTTCTATGCCAGCTTTATCATTTCATCTAGTTCTATACTTCACAAAACAAATAGAACATAGAACATCTTCAATAAATAAAAAAGCACTTTTTGAAATGAATCAAAAAGTGCTTTTTTTCGCTATGTGCTAATACTATCAAATCAGATCTTTTGCAATATCTTCATTGATATAGTTTTTACAAGGAGAAAAGGAAAGACGATGTTGAGGTGTCAATCCATATTTATTGATTGCTTCTAAATGTTTTTTTGTGCCATAACCCTTATTTTTATCAAAATCATACATAGGATATTGTTGGTGATATTGAATCATTTGTTCATCTCGCCATACTTTAGCAAGAATACTAGCGGCACCAATTATTGGTGAGAGTAAATCTCCTTATAGTCTTCCAAGATAAAATGAGGAGATTGATTCATTATTAGTTTATTTTATGATGAACTAGAAGTCCTGCGGCGACGAGTTCTGACCACGGGACGTTCGCCTTCTAATGCCTCTTTTATAGCAGTTTCACTGATAGTTTCTACTTCTGATAATGACGTATTATTGATGTTGTTTGTTTGTATCTCAATTCCGTCTTTTATCTCTGTTTGGATTTCATTTTCAAAAATGATTGTTTCATCATTTTCATCAGAAATAATATCGGATTCTGGAATAATTAATTCATCACTGTTACTTTCTTGTTCAATATTAGTATCATCTGTATGATGAGGATTAACTTCTATAATTGCTTCTATCTGTTTTTCTTCATCAACTTCTTGTGTTCCTTCTTGGGGTAGTTGAACATAAATCAAGACTGATTTGGGATCTTTAAATTCTCTTTCTAAATGAAGTAAAGGAGATACACCCATAAAGGCATAAACATCTTGTTGGGCTGGAGTCATCTCCACTATTACTTTTTCCCATTTACTTTCATCTCTGCGTAAAGAACGAGATAATAAACTACGTTCTTTTCTTTCTGGTTTAACTTCTGTGTCAGAAGAGTTATTGGCGGTTGCGAGAATAGGCTCTTCTTTCAAACCATTGTCACGACGACGACGACGATTATTTTTATTTTGCTCTGTATAATTATTATTTTCATTTGACTGAGAATCATCAGATTCATTTTTGCCATAATCATTGGAATTGGCAAACTTCTCATCCAAATTAATTTTTTCGGGTGTTTTGGTGACAATTGTGGGTTGATTAGTACTAATGGATAAGTTCTCTAAGTCATGGTGTCCTGGTAAATGAGCGACGAATCCTAATCCATTACAATGAGGACAAGCTTGTCCAAATAATTCATAAATATTTTTACCTTGACGTTTACGAGTTAATTCAACTAAACCTAATTCCGATAGTTGGGCAATTTGAGGACGTGCTTTATCCGCGTGTAAAACACGATTAAATTGTTCTAATAATTTAATCTTGTCACGACGGGAATCCATATCGATAAAATCAACAACGATTACACCTCCAATATTACGCAATCTCAGTTGGCGAGCAATTTCTACTGCGGCTTCATAATTAGTCCAAAGAACTGTTTCCCGGGAGGTTGCAGAATGAGTAAAAGAGCCAGAGTTGACATCTATAACGGTTAAAGCTTCTGTCGGTTCAATAATAATATAACCACCTGAAGGTAATTCTACTCTGGGTTTAAGGGCTTCTTTTATGGCTGCACTCACTCGAAATGAGTCTAAGATAGGAAGAGTATCTTGATGTTTATCGATTACCACTCCAGTGGGTTGACGACCTCCACCCCAGTTACTCAACTGTTTTTTTATCCTCTTAACTCCTTCTGTTGAATCAACTACTATACGATTTACTTCATCAGTAAACATATCTCTTAAAACTCTTTGAATAAAGTCATCATCACGATTTAACAGGGCAGGAGGTTTAAGGGAGTTTGCTTCTTGTTGAATTTTCTCCCATTGTTTGTGCAAAAGTTCTAAGTCTTCGATGATTGCTTCTTCCGCTTTGCCATCAGCTTCTGTACGAACTAATAGTCCCATTCCAGGAGGTTTAAGTAAAATGGCTAAGGCTCGTAAGCGGTTCCTTTCATTATCATTTTTGATTCGACGAGATAAGCTGACTCCTTTACCATAGGGCATTAAAACTAAGTAACGTCCCGGTAGACTAATATTACCTGTTAAACGAGGCCCTTTTGAACCTGTTGGTTCTTTCATAACTTGAACTAGCACAGGTTGTTGAGGAGATAATAGCTCGGTAATAGCACCAGCTGTTCTTCTTCGTCTTAATGGTCCCAAATCTGTGACGTGAATAAAGCCATTTTTTTCTGCATCACCGATATTTACAAAGGCGGCATCAATACCTGAAATGACATTTTCTACGGTACCTAAATAAATGTCTCCGACTTGTTGATTTCCTGTGGCGACAACTAGTTCTTGGATTTGTTCTTCTGCAAATACAGCTGCAATATGATTTTTTTCTGCGATTATTATTTGTTTTGGCATTCAATTACCTCAAAAAATTGTCTAACAATGTTATTAATCTTTAAGGTTGATATATAAAGATTATACGAAATTTTACGATATAAAATATTGATCTTGGTTGAGAGACTCAATATTAAATTATTGAAATATTAAGCTGAAAAATAATCAAACAAATTACGATGTATTCGTAAGATTATTTAAGGGATTATTCCTCTGACATTTTCAATAAATGCATCAAGATTTTGAGATGTTTTTTTATTAAGCAATTAAGATTAATCTTCGCTCAACTTTCAATCTCAACAATATTCTTTCTTAAATACATAATAAGGATTTCTACGAAGCTCTCTTTTGAGATTATTAAGTAGTGATATGATTTCATTAATAACTTGTTGGGGAAATTCCCTTAAGTTTCGTTTCATATAATTTTGATAGATTTTTATTTATCTTTAATATAATCAACAATCATTAAATATCTAAGTTAATGGGTGTTTCTGTCAAGAAATGTTCGATTGCGGTAAAAACAATGGGAAAATATTTTCTTTAAATTGATGTAAATTCTATTTATTTAGTCTTTATTAATGACTGATAATTCTGCCCGTAATAAACTTTGACTCAATGATACTTTCACTATATCTCTACACACAATCTACACTTTATACATTCTACATTTATGGATTCTTAACGATCGATCAGTTTTTTCCAAAAATGTTCCGTTTAATACTCTTTAGTCAAGACTTTATTAAGTCAACTATACTGTAAACAGCATTTAGTTGTGACTTCGATTATAACAAAAAACGTACCTGAGAACAATTTAAGTTAAAAGGTTTTGATTTTGCTTTTAAAATGCCATTTATGAACAATCAATATTTGCTTTAGATTTATTATTCTTTGCTATTTTTTTATTTATTGATTAATCATTTTTACCAAAATGAATCTTCTCAATTGTTACAGAGTTTAAAGTTATATATCGGAAAGGGTAACTGAGATTATATACTGCGGTTAAGTAAACCCAAAATTAAGAAACCGTTAATAACAACTGGCTAAGGAGTCTTTTTTTATGTCTCATAGTGTAAAAATTTACGATACCTGTATCGGCTGTACCCAGTGTGTTCGTGCTTGTCCTTTAGATGTATTAGAAATGGTACCTTGGGATGGCTGTAAGGCTGGTCAAATTGCTTCATCTCCCCGCACAGAAGACTGTGTTGGTTGTAAGCGTTGTGAAACTGCTTGTCCTACCGACTTTTTGAGTATTCGTGTCTATTTAGGCGCAGAAACCACTCGTAGTATGGGTCTAGCATATTAATATACTTTTATAGTATTTTAACAACTGTTGTCAATTTTGATGACAGTTGGTTTTTTTGTTTATATAAAATATCATTAATTTAATTTATGGAAAACAAAAGAGTTATTTATACGGATAAAGCTCCGGCACCTGTTGGTCCTTATAGTCAAGCGATCGCAACTCAAGGTGAATTAGTCTTTTTAGCGGGACAAATAGCCTTAAATCCAACCACGGGAGAAATCGTTGGAGAGGGGGATGTTGTTGCCCAAACGAGACAAGTAATGGGCAATATTGAAGCAGTTTTGAAGGAAGTAGGTTTAAATTGGACGAATATAGTTAAAACTAGCGTTTTTTTCAAA
>JAALKG010000076.1:5215-12721 GCA_011088145.1 Cyanobacteria bacterium MH1_Bin12
ATGAAGTTTATGGACAATATTTTACTGAACAGCCTCCTGCTCGTGCTTGTGTAGAAGTATCTCGGTTACCGAAGGATGTTTTGGTTGAAATTGAATGTATTGCAGTTAATAATTAAACATGTTGATTTTGAGAATTGTAATTTTAGATATTCATGTGCAGCCCGTATTTATCATGAAAATATGATTTATCTACCATTGATTTTGATAAATAGTTATAGGTAATCACTGAAAATGATACTATGCGATCGCTATTATTTTCAATAATATAAAATCTTAAAGTTAAATAATCTATACAAGGAAAGACTTCAAAGTGATCAGTGGAAGGCTGTTATTATGCGATCGCATAATAACAAAGATCAAAAACTTAAAGAGCTTTATATCGGTAAATAAACTAGAATGAAAATAGGGTTTTGGATGTCATAATTTTATCAATTTATGAATATAGAAAAAATTGTTGATCAAGCACTAGATGCAGGTTATTTAACGCCTTCTATGGAAGCGGAAGTAGGTAAATTATGTGAAATATCTAGTGAACTTAGCTCTCAAGAGTATAGAGCCTTAGACAAGTTAATGGGTGCATTACTAACAGGAGAAATTGTTGCCACCCCGAAAAAACAATTTACAAATGTGATGGAAGAATTAGTAGTGGCAGAAGCTATTTCTCAGGTAGCAGTCATTGAAATGAGTTGCTCTTCATTACTTGATGTGGGAGATATAGCTGCTTATGCTCTTAATCGTTTACCCCCTCTATATGCCACCACTGAAGAAGGAGCTAATTTTCAAAGACAAAAAGCACGAAAAGAGTTACAAAATCTAATCTAAACCCAAGTAGAATGTGCTGTATCAGCATATCTTGATCGACCTGATTTTCATCCAGAAAGACAGGCTATTAACAGATTTGATACGAATGGTGATGTTTTTGAGCAAGTTAATAAATTATTACAGTCTCAAGCTTCTCTTTTTGAAGGACAATAATGAAATCATGAACTCAAAATTCAGAACTTAGAACTGGTTTTCCTATTTTCTTCGCTCAACATAACGAGAGAAAATATTAATTTCAGAGTGCTTATTATATTAAATTCATTAGCTCATTCTTTTAAATCTTTAAAAAACTGCCAGTTTATAACTAATTTCTGCATTCTAAATTCTAAATTATCTTCACAAGCCCTATCTTTTTTTTAACTACTTTAATTATGGTTTTGTTAACCCCCTCTTCTGTGACTAACGATGAGAAGGTCGTCGATTCGATTATTCTTGATATTGAAGGGATGAAATGTGCGGCATGTGTTCGAGCGGTGGAAAAGCAAATAAACAAACAAGAAGGTGTAATTTGTGCTCATGTTAATTTAATTACTGCTGTTGCACTTGTTAAGTATGAAGTTAATATCATTGAGCCTCAAATTTTGGCAGCAAAATTGACCAATGTCGGTTTTGATGCCCAAATAAGAAAAACCGAAGAAAGTTATCAAGAGCAACAAATTAAAATTCAACTTAAACGAAAAGCTCAAGAACAAAAACAGCAATATGAGTTAATTAGTGCAGGTGTTTTATTATTATTTTCTACTATCGGACATTTACATCATTTAGGTTTTCATTCTCACCATTTTCTATCTAATATTTGGTTTCATTGGGCATTAGCTACTCTGGCGTTATTCATTCCTGGACGAGAAATTTTACTTAATGGTTGGCAGGGTTTATGGCAGAGAAAACCCAATATGAATAGTTTAGTTGGTCTGGGGACGATCGCCGCTTATTTGACTAGTTGTTTGGCTTTGATTAAACCACAATTAGGCTGGGAATGTTTTTTTGATGAACCTGTAATGTTACTAGGTTTTATTTTTTTGGGTAAAGTATTGGAAAGTAAGGCTAAAAATCAAGCGATTAATTCTTTAGAAACATTATTGAATCTACGCCCTCAATTTGCTCGCTTAGTTGGTAAGAATCAGACAACACAAGATGAAGGTATTCAAATTCCTGCTCGACAAGTGAAAACAGGTGAATGGATTAGAGTTTTAGCAGGAGAACAATTTCCTGTGGATGGCACCATTATTAAAGGAAGTACTACGGTTGATGAATCTTTATTAACAGGGGAGTCTTTACCAGTTTTTAAAACTGAAGGGGACAAAACTTCTGCGGGGACAATAAATCAGGATGAGATGGTAATAGTTGAGACTTTAAATTCAGGTAACCGGACCATTTTAGGACAAATAATTGCCACGGTGGAAGATGCTCAAAGTCGTAAAGCTCCTGTGCAAAAATTAGCGGATACTGTTTCAGGATATTTCACTTATGGTATTATTTCGATCGCTTTATTAACTTTTAGTTTTTGGTACGTTATTGGGACTCAAATTTGGATTGATATATTACCTAGCTTAGAAACGAGTAAAATGATTCTCAGTATCAAGTTGGCCATTGATGTATTGGTGATTGCTTGTCCTTGTGCTTTGGGTTTAGCGACTCCAACTGCTATTTTAGTTGGTACTAGTCTGGGGGCAGAGCATGGATTATTAATCAAAGGTGGAGATATATTAGAACAAGCTCAAAATTTAGGTACAATTGTCTTTGATAAAACAGGTACTTTAACTCAAGGCTATCCCCAAGTTACTGATATTGTAACTTGTTATCCTAAGACTTATTCACCTCAAGAATTACTTACCATTGCCGCTAGTTTAGAAATTGTGGCAAATCATCCCCTCGCTCAAGCTCTCTTAAATGAAGCTAAAAAACAAGATTTAAGTCTTTTTCCTACCAATAAATTAAGTAGTTATAGTGGTAAGGGTGTCAAGGGAATTATTTCTACCAATGAACATGAATCCTATTTTTATTTAGGTAATCAATTATGGTTAACTGAAAATAATATTTCTATTTCTTCATCTATACTTCAGGAATTAAAGGAATATCATCAACAAGGTAAAAGCGTCATCTATTTAGCACAAAGCGATCGTCTAATCGGTTATTTTCTTTTAACTGATACCCTCCGTGTTTCTGCATTTAAAACCATTAAAAAGCTCAAAGAAATGGGTTTAGACGTGATTATGATGAGTGGAGATCAAACCCCTGTTGCTCAATACATCTCAAAAAAACTAGGTATTAGTAATTATTATGGTGGAATTAATCCTCAAGATAAATCTAATTTAATTGCTCAAATACAAAAAAAATATCCTGATCAAATAGTTGCGATGGTAGGAGATGGTGTTAATGATGCCCCTGCAATGACCAAGGCTCAATTTGCCATTGCCATGCCTCAAGGTGCGCAAATAGCGATTCAATCGGCAGATATTATTCTCACGAGGGGAAATCTGGAAGATTTGATTACAGCTATTCATTTAAGTAATTTAACTTTAAGCAAAATTAAACAAAATTTATTTTGGGCATTAAGTTATAACTTAGTAGCGATACCCATAGCCGCAGGATTTTTATTACCCGAATTTCATTTTTTGTTAAGTCCAGCAGCAGCAGGTGCTTTGATGGCTTCTAGTTCTATCTTAGTGATTACTAATTCCTTATTTTTAAAAAGAGAATTTACTAAACTTGTAAAATAAAATTATCTTTATTGCGAAGAGTGTTAAATTAAAATAGATTTATTCAATTTAATAAAACGAGAATACTGTTAAAATCATAATTTTCTGTAAAATTGACGATCGCTTTTACTAAATCATTATTCTCCGCAGGAACTAATTCTAATAACGTTAAAATTTCATCTGTATCAGCAGCTAAAATATAATGATGCATTTGTGTTAACCATTCTGCCGACATAGCAGACATTTGGACTTTAAGGGTGTCAATATTATCGCAATCGTTTTCTTCATTATTAATATTTGGCTCTGGTAACTGCTGTGATTCTAAATAAATACAATCCAAACCTAAATGTTCAGCAATTTTTTCTAGGGCGTGTCATCAATTAGAACTTAAAACAAGATTGTCTTCTATTTTCTTCGATTTGATTGAAAAATTCTTGTTGAGGTTTGGTTAGTAAAGATTTATCCTTGATTAATTGTTCCCATGCTTGTTCATTACTTTTCAAATAACCTGCATATTCAAAGCGAAAAGAAGGTTCTTGGGTAACCAAATAAGCTCTTAAAGAAGATATTAATAAGGCAAAAGAGCTTTTAAAATCTGTCATATCTTTGAGTAGATTAATGTTGGGAGAGATGGAAGATTTATTTCAAATTAGTTTAATAAGAATGTTTTCTCGATTCTTGATTCTCGTCTGTCATGATTAACTTTAAATGCGATCGCGCAGCGGCAGGCTTTGCCTGATCGAACTTATTTATATAATAGTTTTAGCTCAATTTCTCAATTTTGTCTCATGGAATAATTGGCAAAGCTTATTTCATTAAAGTAATTCCATAAATAAATTTGCTCTCTAAATTTTTTCCAATTTTCATAAATTTGACGAAAATCATTATCTTGACTAGCTATTTCTTCGTACATTTCAAAAGCTGTTTGATAAAAAACTTGCAAAATTTCTGGGCTAAAAGGCAATACTTTCGTGCCACCTATAACTAAACTTTTTAAAACTTTCCCATTTACAGCATTAAATTTAGTCAGCATTTTTTGATTGGCATAGTTGGCTGCTCCTTGAAAAATTTCTTGGTACTCTTGGGGTAATTTATTCCATTGTTCAAGATTAACTTGAAATTCATAGCTAGTACCGGGTTCCCACCAACCCGGATAGTAGTAATAGGGGGCGACTTTATTTAAACCTAATGTTTGATCTGCATGGGGATTTTTCCATTCTGCGGCATCAATTTCTCCTGTTTCTAAAGCTTTAAATATTTTTTCTCCCGATAAAACTGAAATTTTCGCTCCTAAACGTTCCATGATTTTTCCTCCCAATCCTGGCACACGAATTTTCAAATCCTTAAAATCGTCTATGTTATTAACTTGGCGTTTGAACCATCCTCCCATTTGAGTACCACTGTTACCCCCGGGAAAGTTAATGATACCTAAGTCGGCATAAAGTTTACGCATTGCTTCTAATCCACCTCCGTAATATAGCCAAGCATTTTGTTGTGAAGCGGTTAAACCAAAAGGTATAGTTGTACCAAAAGCAAGGGCAATACCTCGATCGAGATAATAATAACTGGCACTATGCCCACATTCTACCGTTCCATCTTGAACTGCTGACAAAACTTGCAAACCACCAGTGAGTTCCCCTGCCGAATAAGGTGTAATAACGAAACGTCCATTCGTCATGCTATTTACTTGTTGGCAAAAGAAATTGGCAGTTTCAAAGAGAATTTGTAGGGATTTGGGCCAACTGGTTGCCATCCGCCAACGGATAGATGGTTGGTTCGTATTAACGTTGGTTGTAGAACTTTGTTGATTATTATCAGACTTATTGTCCGAAGATGTACAAGCTGTTAAACCTACAGCCGTTGTTGTTGCGATCGCAGTTTTATTGAGAAATTGACGACGTTTCATAGTTTTGAATTTGTTTATTGATCAGGAATTGAATTTGATGCTTGAGTCACAAATTGGGAAAAGTTCAATTCATTAATTTGTATCCAGTAATAAATTTGTTCACGAAATTTTTGCCAAGATTCATACACCAGAAGAAAATTCTCATCCTGACTCGCATATTCTTCATATAATTGAAAGGCTTCTTTGTAGGCGGCATCCATAATGTCTTTACTGAAAGGTAATAATTGAGTGCCTCTTTGCATTAATCTTTGCAACACCTTGCCATTTGTGGCATTGTATTCCGCCAGCATCGTAATGTTGGCGTTGGCAGCGGCTATTTGCAAAATAGTCTGATATTCTTTAGGTAATTTATTCCATTCGTTCAAATTAACCTGTAGTTCGTAGGTTGCTCCTGGTTCCCACCATCCTGGATAATAGTAGTAGGGTGCGGCTTCATTCAAACCCATAATTTCGTCGTCATGGGGATTATTCCACTCCACGGCATCAACTTCACCAGCAAATAATGCGGGTACGATTTGAGCGGCGGGTAATACTTGTACGATGACTCCTAAACGATTCATTACTTTACTACCCAACCCCGGGATTCTCATTTTCAAACCTTTAAGGTCACTAACTTCATTGATTTTCTGCTTAAACCATCCTCCCATCTGTACACCTGTATTACCAGCGGGGAAACTAATTATACCCAAGTCAGCATAAATTTTATTTAACAGTTCTGAACCTCCACCATCATAAAGCCAAGCGTTTTGCTGTTGGGCGGTTAATCCAAAAGGAACATTAGAACCAAAGGCGAGGGCTGGACTGCGATCGAAATAATAATAACTGGCACTATGCCCACATTCTACCGTTCCATCAGCAACGGCATCTAAAACTCCAAATCCATCGACAATTTCTCCTGCTCCATAGGGTGTAATCGTGAAGCGTCCATTGGTCATCATATCTACTTGACGACAGATTCTTTCTGCACCCCCAAAAAGGATATCAAGAGATTTGGGCCAACTGGTTGCCATACGCCAAACCAAAGATGGTAAAGAATCAATTTTAGATAAAGACGACTCTTCTAATGAAGGATTTTGGTGACAAGAGTTCAGAGCATAGGCACTGGCGACACCCGTTCCTATAATTGTTATTAGGTGACGACGTTTCATTGATTATTTGATAAATTAATCTATTACTTAATAATTAATTATATTTGTTTATTCAAAATAATTAGTCAAGCTTTAATTAATTGTTGTAAAATGTTATGTTTGCCAAATTGTTGATTTTTCTTCACAATTTTTGAAAAATACTATTTGAAAAAGAAACTTGATTTTTTCCTAAAAAAATAGTTAATTA
Organism: Cyanobacteria bacterium MH1_Bin12; assembly: GCA_011088145.1. Classification (GTDB taxonomy): domain Bacteria; phylum Cyanobacteriota; class Cyanobacteriia; order Cyanobacteriales; family Cyanobacteriaceae; genus JAALKG01. The sequence goes on from JAALKG010000076.1 coordinate 11,978, forward strand.
TATGTAACGAATATTATCTTAAGAATACTTTGTTGCTGATTAAATATTTTTGTGTTACTGGATTTAGAGCTTGTAAGAACTTTTCAAACGTCTTGTTAAGGATCCTCTTTGTGTTCAAGGGTAAAATTTCTTTTAATTGGGGATAATTGGGGAATAATTGAATAAGTTATTTCAAGGCAGTTTGACGAGCATTCGGTTCCCAAAACTCTTGTCCCTCAAAAGAATCATTCTTGGCACACTGAAAGAGAATATCAAATAAATCACCATCATCTTTAAAATGCTCTGCTAATAGTTTGATCGCTTTTTTCTCACATTTTTCTAAAGGCTCTTGTTGCGGTAGTTTGAGGACGTTAGATAAACGGTTCTTAAACATATCTTTAAACCAGTCTTTGGTTGCATCTGTCACTAACTCTTCAACTACTGGCTTTAAAAGTATACCTGCACCTTGTGTTAGTCCCCAAGCTAAAGCGATATCCAACATTTATATCAAAACTACTTTTTATCTTCATTCATCATAGCGAAATCATAGATAAGAGAATTATCTTGCTAATCAATTAATTTTGAGCATCTTTATAATAACGATGATGTAAGAGAAAATTTGATCGCATCGTTATTGCTAAATCGCTAATATATCAATATGTCATATATAGACTGTTTTAAATTTAAAAAACTTTATTTCAAATCCGTAAGTGGTCAAAAGGGCAAAGTTCAAAGGGCAAAGGGCAAAGGTAATTTTTGAAAATA
>JAALKG010000077.1 GCA_011088145.1 Cyanobacteria bacterium MH1_Bin12
ACCTCTAGATTTCTTAGGAATCCCGCGTCTCCGACGCTGGGAGGATGTCAAATTCCTTGTAATCAAATAGAACAAATACTAGATCTTGAATTAGGACAACAATTAGACCTTGGTGTTAATGCTTGGCTGACACTCGAAGCTGAAAAAAATGGCAACTTAAACATTATCTATCGTTGTTTCAAAAAAGATAATATACCAGAAATAGTCGATTTACCTTCTTTAAACTTAGATAAACTCAAAAAATTAATTATAGAAGCTTCAGAAAAAATATAAAAAGCGATTGCGTAGTGCCAGTCATTTTGTCTGTTTATCATAAAACAGTTATGTATGGGTAAGATCAATTCATAATTCATAATTCATAATTTATTGGTTTGATTTTAATTCTTGCCAAAATTGTACGAGATTTAATTGCATCAAAGAAGAGACAATTTTCAAAGTGTGAACTTCTGGAGGAGGATTATCAAACTTTTGGGCAATATTTAATGCTTCTTCTGCCTTTTTTGGTTGCCAGTTGTATAAATGAACAAATCCTAAATATGTCCAGCTATAAACATTATCAGGATCTATTTGGGCTGTTTTTTGTAATGTTTCGAGCAATGATTCGCTTTTGATTTGAATAACTTGAGACAAGGCAATACTATATAGTAAATCTGGCTGATTGGGTTGTTGTTCTATTCGCCAAGAAAAAGCTTCCTCCGCCTGTTTCAAATAGTCTTTAAGAGGATCATAAAAGTTTAAAATACTGACTTGAGCCATCGCTTCTTCTATCTTTCCTTGGGAAAAAGGAGTTGCCTGTTGATGCAGTTGTGTTACCCAATCTAGTTCAGGAGAAGACAGAGGTGGAATTCGGGAGTTAATAGCTACTTTGGTTTCAGGGAGATTTAACGGGTAAGATTCTCCTGTTTGACGATCGAGATAGAGACCTTTGAGAGTATACTCACCTTCAGGTAAGTTAGCGGGAGGAAACGTACCTAACACTTCTGTTACTTCAAATCCTTCTTGATTCGATGGTTCGCTTTCTCCTTGATATAGTTGCCCCATGGCAATGCCATGATCTTGAATCCATTGTGATTGCTTCCCTTGCCAACTCAGAAGTAATAAACCATTTTTTAATTTTTCCCAGTTTCCCTCAATTTTATAAGTAACAGGTGCTGCGAATCCTGAAGGAATTTGTGAAGGAATTTTCACCTCTTTAATAGTTATTTGATCAACAGATTTATTTAAGGGTTTAACCGTTAACAAAGGATTATTACGATGGTATAAATTTAGATTATCTCCATCGGGTAATTTCTATGTTTTATATAAAGATATTTGGGGATTTTGAGCAATTTCTGTCTGAAACTTCGTTGCTGCTTCATTCATTCGAGGTTCATTTGAGCGAGTTAAATACCAAGAAAGCGATCGCAAATCTTTATCTACAAACTTCGTAGAAGAAGCCACTTCCCTTCCATAGACTCGAAAATCTTGTAGTCTGCCATAATAATCCATCGTAAAATGATTAATCTGCTCAGTATTTTTTGCATTAATTCCTAAAGTATTTTTGAGATAAGGATCAAATTTGACAATTTCTTGAACAAGATCTTCTTGATGCCAATTTTGAAAAGGTTGAGGCAGTTTTTGTCCTGCAATTTGAGCAGACAAAGGTAAAGGAAAGACATTGAATAAAATTGCCAGCAATCCCAATGTACAAGTAAGCCATTTAAACCAAATCGCCCAAGATTTTCGAGAAGCATTTAATAAATATCCTAATAATAAAGCTACTCCCGTCAAATAGGGCATGATAAAACGACTGTCTTTATTACTTCCTAAAGAACATAAAAAATACGAACCTACAACAAAGAGAAAAACCCAAGCAAGATCGAAATGATCTTGTGTTGGTTGAAATTTTTGACTTTTAATTTGTTTAAATAGTTTTTGTCCCCCATAAATTCCAGCGAAACCAAGGGGCAGAATAAATAAAGGAAGAGAAATCATTGAAGGTAATAGCTTCAGATACCAAAACCAGCCTAAAAAACTCATCATTGCCGGATCTCCTTCTGATTTTCCTACGGCATTCGCTGACAAGGCAGAGGTGATAATTGTTAACCAATTATATTGATACCAATTACCACAAATTAGCCAAGCAATAATTAACGCTACAAAACATTGTGATAAATTTAGCCACTTTTTGTTTTTGATAATAGAAAAGATAAACCAAATTCCAGGGAAAAAGAGAAAGAAAAAATCTGTAATTTTTGATAACATTACTAGGCCAAATGTTATGGCAAATCCGATAGTATAAAGCCAACTTTGAAGAGAATTATTACTATTTTTCCATAATGTTAAAAAAGTAAAACTAGCAATAACAAAAGCTACTAATCCGTAATCAATTAGATAGTCTAAACGGGTAAAAACAAAAGTAGGAAATACTAAGCAAAGAAAAGCAGAGGTTAATCCCACCGAGGACGAAAATAGATGTTTTCCTAAAAAGTAAACCGAAAAGACAATAATAGTCGTGAACAGAAAATTGACTAAAATAGCTTGATCATAACCTGCTTTAAAAATGTTGAAAAAAGGTACAGTCAATAAATAAACTAAAGGGCCTCGATAACTTTTTGCACCTCGCCAATAAGTTTCCCACCATTCTCCATTGAAAATATCAGGATTCTGCCAATATTTCCATACTCCCATGGCACTAGTTAAATGCGCACTTTGATCCCATGCAGGAACAGAATTATCTAGATGCAGCCAAATTAAATCAATGGTAAAGAAGAGCGTTAGCATTAAAACTAATAAAAGCCAGTCAGGAAAAGTAATAAAGGTTTGGGAAATACTATTATTTTTGGAGATCATTGAGACTTAATTGTTAGTCGATTTCAAAATGAAATAAGCGATCGAATACGCTAGAATTTTCTTCTCGTTATGGTAGCATACCCCTGTCGTGAACTATTAGCAATCAAAATTTTGGTATTGATGTTTTTGTGTTTGAGATGGTTTTTTATGATAATTTTTATGAATAATTTAACATAATAAAAACTAAAGATCCCATCGATAGATCTTTAGTTAATAAAAGCAATCCAAAACTTTTATAAATTTTTGTTTAACTAAAATGTAGCTTCCTGACTAGACACGTATTTAATATCGTAAAGTTTACCTTGTCCCATCCAAATCACTTCTTTACGATGTAAATCTAATTGAATTCTTAAACCATCTGATTTTAATAAATATACTGACCATTCATCACGTGCTAATTCTTTAAAGGAGAAATTACCATCATTATTTCTTTCGTACCAAGCACCGTTATATTCATAAAAAAGACCACGTCCGTTTTGTGCATAGATGACTGTCTTAACGTTGTAACCATTTACTTGTTGTTTCTGTTCAAAACTTGAAGCTGAGGCAGATCAATCACTATTAGCTTGGAAGATAGGCATATTAACTGTAGTTCCAAAAACACAAATTGTTGAAAGACCTAGAGTAAATAGTTTTTTTAATTTCATGGTTTTAAGTGGTTGATTTGTTTTGTTGTGTTGTCAGGTTATAGTTGCTGAGAATTTATCATATGCAGTTCCAATAAAACTATTAATGAGTCGAATAAGTACAGACGATTTTCAGATAATACGATCATGCGATCGCCTGATAATTCAAATTATTTCAATAAATCACAAAAAAAACGCTCAACATCTTCCAAGCTTTTAATGACGATCGCCTGTCCTTGCCAATTATCAAAAAACTCTTTTTCACAAGGCGTTAATCGTTTTTGGCTTGGTGGTTTTTCGCCGTCTTTTACCTCCACAAGATAATTGCGGTTTTGAAACCCGACGACCAGATCTGGAAACCCACCACCTAATTGATGGGTTGAAACGACTGAACAGCCGTACTTTCTAAGTCCTTTGACAATAATTTTTTGATTGCAATCGACTCTAGCTATTTTTCGCATGAATTGGTACTTTCAATTTCTCGATTTTTTTTTGAAGATCTGGCGGTAATAAAGCAAAACCTTTCTCTAGGCGAGTTAATCCAACGTCTAAAAACCATTCGTTGAATATTTGTTTTCGCCAATGAATTAGTGGATTAGACTTTTCCAACGTCCTCTTAACTATCAATCCAACTTTTGCGACAAGAACTATTAATGGGAAAACACTGTCAATGCTACAATTAGAAAGAATTGTCAAGCAATGTTACGCAAAATTAACATAAAACAATCAATCAATTAGATATTCATTATTAAAAGGGTGATTCAAGTATGGCTAGGGATTTACGTCAATTTATCGAGCTATTAGAAGAAAGAGGACAGTTAAAACGGATAAAAGCTATAGTTGATCCTGATTTAGAAATAGCAGAAATTTCTAATCGTATGTTGCAAGTAGGTGGTCCTGCCCTTTTATTTGAAAATATTAAAGATTCTCCGTTTCCGATTTTAGTCAATTCACTGGGTACTTTAGAACGGGTATGTTGGGCGATGAAGATGGAACATCCCCAAGAATTAGAAGAATTGGGTAGAAAACTAGGGATGTTACAACAACCTAAACCTCCCAAAAAACTTGACCAAGCGATCGATTTTGGTAAAGTCTTGTTCGATGTAGTCAAAGCTAAACCCAGTCGAGATTTTTTTCCTGCTTGTCATGAAGTGGTAATTCAAGGAGAAGATTTAGACTTAAATAAATTACCTTTAATCCGTCCTTATCTCAAAGATGCAGGTAAAATCATTACCCTTGGTTTAGTAATCACCAAAGATTGCGAAACGGGAACTCCTAATGTGGGTGTATATCGTCTTCAGTTACAGTCTAACACGACGATGACAGTCCATTGGTTGTCTGTACGAGGGGGAGCCAGACATTTAAGAAAAGCGGCTCGTATGGGCAAAAAACTAGAGATTGCGATCGCTTTAGGAGTAGATCCTTTGATTATTTTAGCGGCAGCCACACCAATTCCCGTAGATTTGTCAGAATGGTTATTTGCAGGACTTTATGGTGGTTCAGGAGTAAAACTAGCTAAATGTAAAACGGTTAATTTAGAAGTCCCCGCAGATTCAGAGTTTGTATTAGAAGGGACGATTGATCCTGCTGAAATGCTACCTGATGGACCTTTTGGAGATCATATGGGTTATTACGGTGGTGTGGAAGACTCTCCTTTAATTCGTTTTCAATGTATGACTCATCGCAAGGATCCTATTTACCTAACAACTTTCAGCGGTAGACCACCCAAAGAAGAGGCGATGATGGCGATCGCATTAAATCGTATATATACTCCTATTTTACGTCAACAAGTTTCTGAAATTACTGACTTCTTTTTACCGATGGAAGCGTTGAGTTATAAAGCGGCGATTATTTCCATTGATAAAGCTTATCCCGGTCATGCCAAAAGGGCGGCGATGGCTTTTTGGAGTGCTTTGCCTCAATTTACCTATACCAAATTTGTGATTGTGGTGGATAAAGAAATTAATATTCGTGATCCTCGTCAGGTGGTATGGGCGATAAGTTCTAAAGTTGATCCCGTTAGAGATGTCTTTATTTTGGAAGAAACACCATTTGATACCCTTGATTTTGCTAGTGAAAAAGTGGGATTGGGAGGTAGAATGGCGATCGATGCTACTACTAAAATTTATCCTGAAACTGATCACCAATGGGGAGAAGTGTTAGAGTCTGATCCTGATATGGCAAAACAAGTAACTGAACGTTGGGTAGAATATGGTCTCGCAGATCTGAATTTGGGAGAAGTTGATCCTAATCTTTTTGGTTATGACATTTAGATATTAGGTGTTAGCTATAAGCTATAAGAAAAACAAAAATGTGAATTGAAGACTGAGAATATTCAGACACATCGGAAAAGTTTGAGCATCTTTCTCCGCCTTGAATTCCCATCTTAGGTTGACAGGAATGGTCTAACCCACCCTACTAGAATTTAAGTTTTTGTTTATAAATAACCTCTTATTCAGCAGACCTTATATAGGTAATTCTCGATTTTAAACAGGTTTGTATACGTCTAATGTAAATTAATTTGATTAATTTTAAAGAGTTGAAAGCTATAAACTTGACTGCTTTAGGTTCTAAGCATGAGAAGGACTAAACGAATCTATTAAACAAGCGTTCGTTAAAGACTGTATAGTAACCAAATGCTAAAACCCTATTTTTAGAGTTTACAAAGGTTACGACTTATAGCTTATAGCTCAAAACTTATCAGCTCGGATAAACAATAATTCACATCAGGCGTTTAGTATAACTTTAAAGTTGGCTTGAATCTAAACTTTGAGCTTCTTCCGCAGTCGTGGGTAGATGCAAACCACATTCTTGTTTAACTCCATGAAAACGAGTATCTCTTTCGTTATTATCATCTAAACCAAGAGGACGACTAGAATGCCAATCTCCCACGGAAACATATCCTTGATCAAAATAAGGATGATAAGGTAAGTCGTGTTTGGTTAAATATTCATAAATGTCACGAGCATTCCATTTTAAAATTGGTAAAATTTTATATTGGTCTCCTTGTTGATTAACAACTTCTAACTGTTTACGAAATTGTGTTTGGTTTTGTCTTAATCCTGCTAACCATGCTTTGGCTTCTAAATCGACTAATGCCCTTTGCATAGGTTCTACTTTTCTGATGAGGTCATAAAGATTTAGAGACTCAAGGTCTTTTTGTTCCCACAATTTACCATAAGTCGCTTCCATTCTCGCAGGACTAACATTTGATTGGTAAACACACAAATTAAGATTTAATCTTTTCGTCAATTCGTCGGCAAATAAATAAGTTTCTTTCGGTAAATAGCCCGTGTCAATCCAAATTACTGGTATTCCACGTATTACCTGAGTTAACAAATGCCACATCACTGCCGATTGAATTCCAAAACTTGTACTCATTACAGTGTGTTCAGGGAATTCATTTTTTGTCCATCTGATGATATCTTCAGCACTAACTGTGGCAAGGTTTTCGTTGGTAGCCTGAAGATCTAATTGTAGTTGTGAAGTAGATAGTTGATGCACTGGCTTTAATGATGACTTATGGTTATTCGAAGTTCTGATGCTTTCTGACACTACGATCGCTTAATTGATTAACAACAAATGCTGGGGTAATATATCACAATATTATAAGCGAAAATGTCGGCTAATACATAGTTACCCTTAGGTAATGAATAATTTGCTTTTACACTTTCAATCATACAAACAACTTTAATCGATCGCCTATTGGTTTTAACCGAACATTATCATTCATCATCAATTCTCAATTTTGGATTACCTTCAAGGTATTTCAATGATATAAATAGAGAGTAAATTGATTAAGTATCTCGTTGATGACTAATTTAACTCCTAACCCTAGTTTTAGTTTAACTGTTCGCTTGGAATTATTTAATAAAGCTGGAACATTGGCTCAAGTAACTCAAGCCATTGCCGATGTTGGTGGTAATTTAGGACAGGTTTTATTACTCGAAAGAAATCTTAAAACCCTTACTAGAGAATTACACATAGACGCTTATAGTACCGAACATGCGGAGCAAATTGTCACGGCTTTAAAATCCATTCCTGATATCAAAATTTTACATATAAGCGATCGCACTTTTGATATTCACGAAGGCGGAAAAATTCATATCCAAAACAGAATCAAAATTACCTCTTCTTCTGATTTAGCAATGGCTTATACTCCCGGTGTCGGTAGGATTTGTAAGGCAATTGCCGAAGATCCAGAAAAAGTTTTTTCGTTGACTATTAAAGGTAACAGTATTGCGATCGTCAGTGACGGTAGTGCTATATTAGGTTTAGGAGATTTAGGTCCTTGTGCAGCTTTACCGGTAATGGAAGGAAAAGCCATGCTCTTTAAAGAGTTTGCCGATATTGATGCTTTTCCCTTGTGTTTAGATACTCAAAATGTTGATGAAATAATTAACATTGTCAAAAATCTTGCTCCCGTATTTGGAGGATTCAATCTAGAAGACATTGCTGCCCCTCGTTGTTTTGAAATCGAAAAGAGATTACAAGAAGAATTAAACATTCCTATCTTCCATGATGATCAGCATGGTACGGCAATTGTTACCATGGCAGCATTGATTAATGCTTTAAAATTAGTCAAAAAATCCATGGAGAAAATTAGAGTAGTTATTAATGGTGCCGGTGCTGCGGGTATTGCCATTGCTCGTTTATTAAACAAAGCCGATTGTACTAATATTATTCTTTGCGACTCTAAAGGTATTATCAGTAAGGATAGAAATGATTTAAACCCAGAAAAACAATTATTTGCCGTGGACAAAGCTGGTAAATTAGCTGATGCCATGATTAATGCAGATGTATTTATCGGGGTAAGTGCGCCTAAAATTGTTACTCCCCAGATGGTTGAATCCATGGCAGATAGTCCGATTGTCTTTGCCATGGCAAATCCTATTCCCGAAATACAACCTGAGTTAATACAAGATATAGCCGCAGTTGTGGCAACAGGTAGAAGTGATTATCCTAATCAAATTAATAATGTATTAGCTTTTCCCGGTATTTTCCGAGGTGCTTTAGATTGTCGTGCCAGTGGTTTGAATACCCAAATGTATTTACAAGCAGCTAAAGCAATCGCATCTTTAGTTTCATCTGATATGCTAGATAAAGAACATATTATTCCTTCTGTTTTTGATCAAAGAGTCGCATCTACAGTAGCGGCGGCAGTCAAACAAGCAGCCAGAGATACAGGCATTGCCAAAAACTAACAATTGACAATTGACAATTGACGATTGACAATTAAATCAAATGTTTGGGTGATTTCTCAAAATAAAAATACTAACAAGAAAATACTAATCAATATTTGTAGGGTGTGTTAGACAATGGTTATGAATTAAGTTTAAACAAATTTAGTTATTAGTCGTAACGCACCAATTATTGGTAAATTCTTTGTCACCAAATCACCTTCAGACTCTTCCCAGACTCAAGAATGCTATAAAAGGATTGAGTCTTCAGATATTCACTTATTGAAAAAATAGAATTTTTACCTATGGCTTTTCAAGCTAACCCGATTAAATTTGGTACAGATGGCTGGCGTGGAATCATTGCCGCCGATTTTACGTTTGAGCGTGTGGCAAAATTAGCTCCTTTATCGGCTCAAGTTTTACGGGAAGATAATCCTAATTCTAATTTAATCATTGTTGGTTTCGATCGACGTTTTATGGCAGAAGATTTTGCTAAAATTACGGCTGAATCTTTAATAGAGGCTGGGTTTGATGTTTTATTAGCTAACAGCTACGCCCCCACTCCTGCTTTTAGTTGGGCTGCAAAAGATCAAAATGCCTTAGGTGCATTAGTTTTGACAGCTAGTCATAATCCTGCTAACTATTTAGGTTTAAAAGTTAAAGGTGGTTTTGGTGGTTCAGTAACCGAAGAGGTTACCCATAAAATAGAATCTTTGCTTGATTCTTCTGCCCTCACCTCTGAAACAAAAGGAACATTAAATTTATTTGACCCTTGGGAGAGTTATTGTCGTCAGTTGCGTTCTCAAGTTAATATTGATGCTATCCAAAATGCGATCGCTTCTGGTAAATTAAAAATATTTGTGGATGTTATGCACGGTGCAGCTTCGACAGGTTTGACTCGTCTATTAGAATGGGAAATACCTGAAATTAATGCTAATCGTGATCCCTTATTTGGGGGGAATCCACCTGAACCCCTAGCCAAGTACGTTCCTGAGCTATTTCGTCAAGTAAAAGACTCCGCCAAAAATGATCCTAATAGCCTCAGAGTTGGTTTATTATTTGATGGAGATTGCGATCGCATTGCCGCCGTTGATGGTTATGGAAATTTTTGCAGTACCCAAGTTTTGATACCCATTTTAATCGAACATTTAGCTGTCAGAAAAAAATTAACAGGAGAAATAGTTAAAACAGTCAGCGGTTCAGATTTAATTCCTAAAATTGCGAAATTATTTGATACTCCTTTATCGGAAACTGCGATCGGTTATAAGTATATTGCCGCTAGAATGTTAGAAACCAACGTTCTCATCGGTGGAGAAGAATCAGGTGGTGTTGGCTATACCAATCATATTCCCGAAAGAGATGCTTTACTTTCTGCCCTTTATGTGTTAGAGGCAGTAGTAGAATCAGGTAAGGATATTGGCGAACTATTCAATAATTTACAACAGCAAGTTAATTTTACCTCTGCATACGATCGAATTGACTTGCCCTTGAAAAATATTGAGCAAAAAAATCGACTACAACAACGATTAGCCCAAAACCCCTTAACGGAAATTGCTCAAAAGAAAGTTACCGATTGTTTAGCTATTGATGGTTATAAATATCGCTTAGAAAATGATAGCTGGTTATTAATTCGTTTTAGTGGAACAGAACCCTTATTACGTTTATACTCTGAAGGTGGAGATTTGCAAGCAGTTCAAGCCAACCTACACTGGGCAAAAGATTGGGCATTAGCAACTTAGATAATTAATAATTAATAATGAAAGATTAAGTATCTATATTAAAATATAGCATTTCTCATAGTTATGAGGCACAGTTTTGACTTGCAATTCCCCCAGTCTCCCCTTGATAAGGGGAAATGTCGATAGCTGGGTGGGTATTTAAGGGGCTTCAATCTGAGCTATTTTCGCCTCATTGATACGGGAATTGCTATATACTATTTTAGATAGATAATATCAATGAAATTAATTGAATGTTGTAACAGTTGTAACAGTAATGGATGTAAAGCTAGTACCCAAAGAATAAATCTCAGTCATGGAATTGAAAGATAGTTATCAAATTTTAGAGTTAGAAAAAACCAATTGCCTTCACGAAGTAAAACAAGCTTATCGAGACATGGTTTTTGTTTGGCATCCTGATAGATTAGAAAATAATCAAAGAATTAAGAAAAAAGCCGAAAAAAAACTTCAGGAAATTAATCAAGCCTACGAGATTTTAACAAACCATCTTTCAGGTAAACTTCCAGATTTTGTCAGAATAATTATTTTTCCTGATTCAGTGGAAATTAAATATCATGAATCCAAAATATTTACGGTTTGCGGTATTGATTCAAAGGGAAAACAAACAGAAATAGAACAGGTAAAATGGGAATCTTCAGGTGGAACAATTTATCAAGATGGTTTATTTTTTGCCGATGATGAAATCGGTAACTACACTGTTAAAGCTGGTTTTAATACACTCCAAGCAGAAGCAAAAGTTAAACTGGTACAAGCTGAAGAAGAAATTGATCAATCTGATGTTGGTCTATTTCAATCTCTCAAAAATAAATGCAAGAAAAAACTCCATAATTATTATCAAAATCATCCATTAACTCAAAAAATCGTTTCTTTTAAGAAGTCTATTATTAAATTTTTGGGATTGATAAAATGGATTTTATGGGGATCTATCGGTTGGTTAATTATGACGAATACTTATGTTTATAATGAAGCTACTAATTTATCCACAAGATTTGCTTCTATTCTTTTGTTATCTTGGCTTATGGGTATTATCTCACCGAATTTGATAATTAATTTTGGTATTGATAATATAGATTCTAATTCACCAGCAAATACTAAAGCTAAAGTAAGTGTTTTTTATTCAATGTTAACTTCCATTTTTTTGGGATTAGCAGTTGCCAATTCACCATTATTAACTATTGAAAATTTGAACAGTATTCAAAATTGGATATTAGTAGTTTCTGGCACAACAATGATATTTACGTTTTGTTATCCCCAAGGTTCAGTTATGGCTTCGATGATAAATAAAGCATCTAAACAAAATCGTTTTACTGCAGGTTCAGGTTGTTTTTTGCTAGGTTTGTTTGCCATTGCCATAATTAGTCTATTTCGATAAATTCAGAATAAATCACATTTATCGGTGAAACAGAAGAGTTTGAGAATAATAAAAATTATAGTTTTCAACTTAAACAGAGTTTATTTTTAAGCAATATTAATCACTTTCTTCTATTTCCGCATTCAATTCTAATGGAGATTCTAAAGTCGCTTCTTGTTGTACTTTTTCTCTAGTTTCAAAAGTAAGGGGTATTTTCTCTAATTCTGGTAGTGCAACTAACTTACGTTTTGGTTTACGTCTTTGTTTAGTAGCAAAGTCAGGCAATGGTTGTTCTTTTTCTTGTTCCTCTAACCAATAATTGGCGACAGGTAATGTATGTTCTAAATCTTCTAGTAAACGAGGAATAATCATTACTGAATTTAATTCCCCAACTCTTTCTGCTTCTGCCATCCCGGCTTCGATCGCCACAGCGACATTTGCTACCGAACCACGTATAATAGCAGTACACAATCCTGCCCCAATAGTTTCATAGGAAGCCAATTGTACATCTGCTGATTTCATCATCGCATCAGCAGCGGCCACCATAGCAGGAAAACCTTTAGTTTCAATTAAACCGATCGATCTATTACTTAATTTACTATAACCTCTTGATTGTTGTGCAACTTGTACCAGATGACTACCAATGGGAAAAATAGCCTCAAGATTAGGCATCGGACGGGCAATAATTAATTTAGTATGCAATTGACCAATTTGTTCAGCCATTCTTGCACCTTCTTCAACGGCTAAACGTACATCTGCAATATTACCTCTCACAATGGCAGTACAATGCCCCGCACCAATTTTTTCATAGCCAACTAACATCACCTCTGCCGATTTCAGCATCATATCTGCGGTGTCGACAATCACAGGAAAACTATAGGTTGAAACTAAACCAAGGGCGCCGTCTGAACTAAGAATCTGATAGCCCATGTAAAA
>JAALKG010000078.1 GCA_011088145.1 Cyanobacteria bacterium MH1_Bin12
TAAATAGTCAGATTAAATTGAGTATTTGTGCTTAGTGCAAAAGTGGGATACTCCCCAACATTCTCAACACAATTATTTAAGTATTGATGTCTTAACACTTAAATAATTGTCATTCCACTCCTTAACTATAAAAATTTCACCAGATTTTTAAAAGTTTTCTCACCATTGATATCAACCTAAAAAATCATCTCACCAGAAAATAACGTCATGATCAATTTTTTCACTATGACGTTTATTGTCGAATATTTATAACTAAATTTAAGGTACTCGTAACCGAATAAGCTGAGTTTCGGGGAAATATTCTCTGAATTGACCATCGTCAGCCAAGATAGTAAGTAGATTAATTTCGCAATCAGGATCGACATGAAGGTCGCTCCAAGGTACAGCAAGTTCGATGGAATTATTGATCGCTAATTTTGTATTACAGTAACGAGAATGCCAACGAAAATCACCTTCAGCTTCTTCTAACCAACAAGTTTGCGTCAATAGATTAATACCCAGATGATGGCGATAATGATAATTCAGGGGTTCTTGATTCGGTATATTTGCTAAAGGAATAGAATTGTTAGAACCTGGACGATCGCAATAATACCAAACTAGATGCAACTCAGAGGGTAAATCTTCTCCTGCTTTAACCCCTCGTTGTAAATCAAAACGCATATAAAAATTAATGTGATCGTAACCATAATAAATAGTGGGAATAATACTGGCACGATGCATATTACCTCTGGTACCACCATTGATAATCTTACCTGCTCGATCCCAATCGACCTCTTCTGCTTTACCATCAATCATGGGATGAATAAAACCATCGGGTGGATGTTCTTTTTCTAATTGATTTTGAGCTATAGCAATTGGTTGGGATAAATAATCGGGAACAGGTTCATTCAAAGCTTGATATAAAGCGGTCAAATGCTCTCGAAAAAGTTCATCAAATATGTCATCGTGAGTTGAATGATGAGGATCTCCAAACCACCAAAACCAGTCTGAACCTTGGGCGGCATATAAAGCTTCCCATGCTTGAGGATTAGTTTGTTCTGTCGCTTCAGGATGTTTTTCTAATGTTAAACGAGCAGCGTATAAATAATCCCATGCTTTGTTTTTAGTTGGTTCTCCTATCCAAGTGGTGAAATTACCATCTATCCATGAACCACTATGTAATTTACGAGAATCGATCGTTTTTGTAGCAGGGAATTGTTCAATAAATTCTGAAACGGTGACTAATTGAATCTGTGATTGATGAGAAAGTCTTTTGTATAATGATTCAAGGAATAATTTACCATCTTGTTCATAAAATTCCCAGCAGTTTTCTCCATCTAAAGCAATGGTAACTAACCAAGGTTCTTCTAATATTTGCTCATTATATTCTTGTTTCTGTTTTAAAGTTCTCGAAATCGCTTCCAGATGAGAAATTAAATCTCCTGCTGCTTTTTCTGGTTTCATTGAGCCATAAGTAAAGCCGATTAAATCAGATAAACGATGATCTCGAAATACGATATTCAAATCTCCGTTTTCTGTTTCCAGTCGATAAGGACGATAAAGGTATTCGGGTTCGTTGACATTACCTGTTTCATCACGATGGAAAAAATGCCTTAAACTCCAACCTAATACTGATTCATCAGAACATAACCATTTAAATCCTTTTTGAGCAATATGAGGCAAAATTTGAGGGCTAACGGATTGTTCACTAGGCCATAATCCTTTGGGTGTTTTGCCAAATCGTTGTTCATAAATATCCCATGCTTTATCTAGGTGACGAGGTATATCTTCTTCCCATTGAAAACGTTGTTTAGGTAAAGTCATAGTAGGGAGAGCGACTTTCCCCGCATTGGTGTCTGCTAACAAAGGTAAGACCGGATGAGCATAAGGTGTGGTGGTAATTTCCAACTGTCCATCATCCTGCATTTTTTTATGTTGGGGGATGATTTTACGAATAATTTCTTGTTGCTTTTTGTAAATATTTTGACGATCGCTTAAAGTGAAATTTTTTCCTTTTTTTAACCATTCAGCAATTTGGGAATCTTCCCAAAATAAAGGATCAAACCATGCTAAGTTCTGCCATGCTAACAAATCGCCATAGTCATTATCTTGCCAATTATCCAAACACCAAGAAGAGCCTTGATCATGACGTTGTTGATAAAGTTCATCATAACGAGGATGGGGACTAATCAGATTAGAGTAATTCCCATCAAAAAAATGCTCGATTATGTATTCTTTTTCTGGTTTAGTGAGTTCGTTAAGAGGGGTAAGAGTCAGGGCTAAGTAAGGATCGATCGCATTACCATTGGCATAGTCTTCCAACTGTATAATCAAAGAGGGAGCGAGATTAACAGTTTGGTGTAATTCTGGATATTTGGCTAACATCATTACTAAATCTAAATAGTCTTTAGTTCCGTGTAATCTTACCCAAGGTAGACGATACTGACCTTGAATATCATTATTTGATAGACTGGATTTATATACTGGTTGGTGTTGATGCCAAATAAAAGCAACATATAAAGGGTGAGACATAAAATAAGCCTAATAAATACATTAAAAATCTTTATCGTTCGATTTTACGCCAACAAAGGGCAAAGTTCAACAGTTAGACAAGCTCCCTTCGCCACGGTTCAAGGTAGGTATTGCATCGTGGGCAAAGATTTTGTGTGTGAAAAAAACTTGAATTCTAATTTTTAAACCTTGTGGGTACCATCGCAATCCTATTTGAATTGTGGTATTTTTCGTTAATCAAAATTGAGTTGACATCCTCCCAGCGTCGGAGACGCGGGATTCCTAAGAAATCTAGAGGTTCTTCGTTCAACCAGCGACCTTAGCATCAAGACTTTCATCCATCAACCAGAGGGTCATCTGTCCAGAAGCGTTGACTCCATAGACTGGAGTGGTTTCAGGCTGCCCGCCCGTACCTTTATTTAAAATGTTCAATGCTGCATTGTGGTCGCGACAAAGTACAGTGCCACAATTACATTGATGGGTGCGAGTACTCAAAGATTTTCTTGCTCTATTCTCTTCCAAGAAAGTGTTAATATACACTAGAATTAAACGAACTCTTTATCTTTTTAATTAATCTTTACCTATGTTGAATATCTTTAAATATAGTAAATGTTTAAGCCTTGTTATTGCTCTGTCTGCAATCAGTTTACCTAGTTTGGCACAATCTTCTCCTTTGATTGCACAAAATAACAATTCTGGGGATGAAGAACTGGAAAATACTGCTACCCCCATTAACCAAACAGAGAGTCTTTTAAGTATTAAGGGTGGTAAACAATTAATGGACGAAGCTCAAACGGCGATCGCACAAGAGAATTATGATTTAGCCGCTACAAAATTACAACAAGCTAGACGTATTTTCAATCAACTTTCTAATTTTTATTTACAGTTAGGACAGAGTTTTTCTGGTATTGATAATCGTATCGCAGATGGTCAAAGAGCAGATGCTTTAGAAACTGCCACCTTAAGAGATGAAACCACCTATCAATTAGCTTTAGTTCATCGTGCCCAAAACAAACCTGAATTGTCTGTACCTCTTCTAATTCAAATTATTCGTTCTCAAAATCCCACTAGTGAATTAGGTCAGAAATGCTATCAGCAACTATACGAAATTGGTTTTGTTAGCAAACCGTTTGAAAAAAAAGCCAGTAATTAATCGAAAATAGGCAACGGATTAAGTTTTGTTATTTAAGTATTTTTAAATAAAGTAGTTTTGACAGATCTTCCCACAAGTTCCGAACTTCGATTGTGCTATATGATTAAGTTAGATTTTGTAATGGTATGAATAACTAGGTTGTTATGGTAAGTTTAGAACAGGTTAAAAAAACTATTCAAGAAGAAATTCCTGATGCTCAGGTGGTTGTGAATGATTTGACTGGCGGTGGTAATCATTTAGAAGCGATCGTCGTTTCTGCCCAATTTGAGGGTAAAACAAAGGTCAAACAACATCAGTTGGTATACGGTGCATTGCAAAGTGAATTCAATTCTGAAGCGATTCATGCTTTGGCTTTGAAAACTTATACTCCTTCGGTGTGGTCAAATTTGAATAATTGATTTTCTTCGTTTATCTGTCCATTAAACTAAAAGATAAACTAATGTAGAATTAAGGATGCAAAATACCAAAGTTAAATCCTGACATCATCAGGATTAGAAATTATTTGGTCTGTATCTTGATAAATTGGAAAAAAGCTATAAATATATTATTGATTAATAAATATTGATTATGAATCCAGAATTAAAACAACGCATTGATGATATTGTTAACAGCAGTCAAATTATGGTTTTCATGAAAGGCTCTAAATTAATGCCTCAATGTGGTTTTTCTAACAATGTAGTACAAATTTTAAATTCTTTTGGTGTTCCTTTTGAAGGTTTTGATGTTTTATCAGATCCTGATATTCGTCAAGGTATTAAGGAGTATTCTAACTGGCCAACTATTCCTCAAATTTATATCAATGGTGAATTTGTTGGTGGTAGCGATATTATGATTGAATTATACCAAAGTGGCGAATTGCAACAGATGATTGAAGTTGCTTTAGCTTCTTAGAAATTGTTTGAGAATTAAGGTGGGCATTTCACCTACCTTACATTTACTTTTATCATTCCAATACGAAATAAAAGCAATAGTTTCAGGGCTTTGATATTGAGTTAATGATAAACATAAGTAAATAGATCGTCATTTTGAGTTTTAACTTTGGTTTTTATGATTAGTTATTTAAAGGGAATTGTTGATAATATAGTAAGTCAAAATAATCGTAATATTGTCATTTTAGAAGTTAATAATATCGGTTATGAAGTCCAAGTAGCAGGTCGTTTAGCTAAAGAACTAACTATGGATGAAGATAAGATAATCAAAATTTTCACTCATTTTTTGATCCGAGATGATCAACAAACTTTGTATGGTTTTTCCTCTTCAGCGGAACGAGATTTGTTTCGTCAGTTAATTAGCGTTTCAGGAGTTGGTTCTCAATCTGCGATCGCATTAATTGATACTTTAGGATTAGAAGAATTAGTCCAAGCTTTGGTAACGGGTAATATTCGTCTGTTGTCAAAAGCACCGGGTATTGGTAAAAAAACCGCAGAAAGACTAGCTTTAGAACTCAAAACGAAGTTGTCTAAATGGCGTACGGGTATGGGAATAGATTTACCTCAAGCTAAAGGTTTACCCAATCAGGAAATAATGGCAGATTTAGACATGACTTTACTTGCTCTTGGATATAGTGATATAGAAATACAACAGGCAATCTCGGTAATCAGTCAAGATAATTTGTTACTTAAGAATCCCCATGTAGAAGAATGGATTAGAAGTGCGATCGAATTTTTGTCTTTAAATAGTTGATTTAGGCTGGGAAAAATGGAACTTAAACAATTAAAAGAATGGGCTAAAAATAATTTTTTCCCAAATGATTTTAAATAAATACTCCCTTCCCGCCACAAGATTGTATAGTTCAAAAGCCAAAAGCCAAAAGCCACCAAGTTAGAGAATGATTGAGCAAATACTCAATTGTAGAGCGAAAAATGAGTAAAAGCTCGAATTGATCTTTGTGAGAAACAGTTTAGGTGGAAATTCTTTGATTGCAGTTAAAATACTTTATGTAATAGAGAAAGAATTGGATGTAGAATTATTATTAAAAGATATTTTTCAACATTCGACGATCGACCAATTAGTTATTTGGATTCTTGAACAACAAATGCAAAGTTGCACATCTGTCGAATTGGATCTTATTCTAAATAAAATAGTGTATAATTTATAGAAAACTTTATTTAATAAAAATAATATTAAAAAAATAATATTAAATTTTATCAAATTTAAATAAATAATAAAAAGTATAAGTAAATAGTAATATTTAAAACTTTTATTCACAATAAAATTATGGATAAAATCGGTAAAAAAATAGCTCAGTTATCTCCTCAACAAAGAGCTTTATTAGAAGAATATTTGAAAAATAAAAAGTCATCGAAAAGTGAAAATAAAAAACCAAAATCTTTACCCAAAATTGAACCAGATTTTGAAAATAAGTATCTTCCTTTTCCTTTGACTGACATCCAAGAAGCCTATTGGGTAGGACGTGGTCATAATTTGGAATTAGGTAATGTTAGCACCCATATTGATCGTGAAGTTGATTATATCAATTTGGATTTGCCCAAGTTTGAAAGAGCATGGCAAAAAATAATCAATCGTCATGATGCCCTTCGCACAATTGTTTTAGATGATGGTACACAACAAATTCTTCCTCAAATACCTCCTTATAAAATTCAAGTTATAGATTTACAAAATCAAACAGAAGATGCGATCACTGAAGGTGGCACACAAAGTGCGATCACTCAAAGTGGCACACAAAGTGTGATCGCATCTAAGTTAGTAGAAATAAGAAAAAATCTTTCTCACGAAGTTTTAGATTGTAAGCAAGCAACATTATTTAAAATAATAGCAACTGTATTAAGTCCAGAAAAAACTAAACTTCATTTTAGTTATGATGCGTTGATTTTAGATGGCTTTAGTTCACAAATTTTATTGGGGGAATTATATCAGTTATACAATAATCCTCAAACAGAATTAAAAACTTTAGAATTGTCTTTTCGAGACTATGTTTTAGCATTAGAAAACTGGAAAAAAACCCCAAAATACGACCTAGCAAAAAATTATTGGTTAGAAAAATTAAAAACTCTTCCTCCTCGTCCCGAATTAGAATTAAATCAAGTAATTCAAAATATTAAAAAACCTAAATTTGAAGTTTTAATTCTTCAATTAGATCAAAAAAATTGGCAGAAACTAAAAGAGAAAGGAACCAAAAAAAGTCTGACTCCTTCAGGAATTTTGTTGAGTGCCTTTTCACAAATATTACGACTATGGAGTAAAAAACCCGAATTTACTATCAATCTTACCTTTTTCGATCGTCTTGGGTTTCATCCTCAAGTTAATGATATCGCAGGAGACTTCACCTCGATTGTTCTACTAGGAGTAGAAAATCACTCCGAAACTGATTTTGTTAATCAAGCCAAACAACTACAACAACAATTATGGTCAGATATAGACAATCATTTGTTTACAGGAGTAAAAGTTGTTAGAGAATTGGCAAAGCAAAAAAGAATCAGCCCCCAAGCCTTAATGCCTATTGTCTTTACTAGTTTTTGAGCTCAATCCCAAACCGATAAATCAAACATTCCCACAACCTCCATGGGAAAAACTAATTATGTTATTTCACAAACCCCTCAAGTTTGGTTAGACCATATCGTTTCGGAAATGGGAGGAGTCTTAAATCTACGGTGGAATTATGTCGCTGATTTGTTTCCTTCAGGAATGATAGAATCGATGTTTTCAGCTTACACAAACTTGTTACATAAACTAGCTAACGAAGATGATATCTGGCTTAACAACAGTTGGGAATTAATCCAAAAAATTCAACCATCGATAAGTTCTGTTTTATTAAAAGAACCCGAAAATGATCATCCTCAAACTCTTTTACAGGAGTTATTTGAACAGCAAGTAGCCTTAAATCCTCAAAATATCGCCATCGTTAACTCCTATAAAACTTTTACTTACCAACAACTATCCCAAAGAGTCAACAAAGTCGCTCATCGCTTAAGACAAGAAGAAGTTCAACCGAATCAAATAGTTGCCGTAGTAATGGAAAAGGGTTGGGAACAAATCATTGCTGTATTGGGTATATTGGCTGCAGGAGGAGCTTATTTGCCCATAGAATCCCAAATCGCAACAGAAAGAAGAGAATATATTTTAAATGAGGCAGAAGTCGAAATAATTCTCAGTCAATCGGCAGTTAATCTGGAGAATCAAAATAATAGGCAGGTTTTTAATATCGACGAAATTGATTCGTGGGATAGCCCTATAACGTCTCTAACTTCTGTACAAAAACCATCAGATTTAGCTTATATAATCTACACTTCAGGTTCAACAGGGCAACCTAAAGGAGTGATGATTGATCATCAAGGTGCAGTTAATACAATTTTAGACATTAACGATCGCTTTAAGATATCATCATCAGATAAAATATTTGCACTATCATCTCTGAGCTTCGACTTATCAGTCTATGACATCTTCGGTACATTAGCAGCAGGAGCAACCATTGTCATCCCAGAAGCGAATAAAATAAAAGATCCTTCTAGTTGGGTAAGCTTAATTAATCAAGAAAAAGTTACAGTTTGGAATAGTGTACCGATTCTGATGAAACTGTTAACCGAATACGTTGCACCCAACCCTATTTTAAAATTAGAATCTCTACGATTAGCCTTACTAAGTGGCGATTGGATACCTTTAAATTTACCCACCGAAATTAAACAAATAGCACCATCGGCGGAAGTGATTGGTTTGGGAGGGGCAACGGAAGCCTCGATTTGGTCGATACTTTATCCCATTGAACAAGTTAATCCTGATTGGAAAACCATTCCTTATGGTAAGGCGATGAAAAACCAGCAGGTTTATGTCTTAAATGAAGACTTAATACCTTGTCCTCCATGGGTGAGTGGCTCGATTTACATCGGAGGAATTGGTTTGAGTTTAGGCTATTGGAAACAAGAGCAAAAAACAGCAAATAGTTTTATTACCCATCCGATTACTAAACAAAGATTATACCGTACAGGCGATCGAGGACGTTATTTACCTGACGGCAACATCGAGTTTTTAGGTAGAGAAGACTTTCAAGTCAAAATCCAAGGAAATCGGATTGAGTTAGCAGAGATAGAATTAAACCTTAAAGCCTATGACTTAGTGAAATTAGCAGTAGTAAATGCGATCGGTGAAAAAGATGCCGAAAAACAGTTAGTTGCCTATGTGAGTTTAGATGAATCGTTTGAATTGCCATCAAGCACAAAATTAAAAGCAGAATTAATTAATCATCTAAAGCAAAAACTTCCAGCTTATATGATTCCCCATCATGTAATCATCCTTAAAGAATTTCCTCTCAATGCTAATGGAAAAATAGATAGAAAAGCCTTGCCTCAACCCGAAGAAGAACAGTCGTCGAGGTTACCATCTTTATCCACATCTGATTCACAAAATACCGTTGCTGAAAAAATCAGTGAAATAGTGGCACAAATTTTCAAACTAGAGAAGATAGAATTGGATATGGATTGGTTGAGTATGGGTGCAACCTCAGTCGATATGATTCGTATTGCTAATGCTTTAGATCAAGAATTTGATTATCGACCAGATTTTGATCAGCTTTATGGACAACCTTATGCGATCGCAATTGCTGATATTATAATTCAAGAATTAGGATTAAACAAACCTGTAGAAATAATTGCTTCCCAGACTGCCAAACAATATCAAATAATAAAAGATCCTCAAAAACGTAATGAATTTAAAGGTGCACAACGAGGAATACGTCAAGACCTCTCATCAACAGTAAACTTAAATAAAGTCGATGCTCAAAAATTAATTTCTCAATATCAGCAACGCAACAGTATCAGAGAATTTAGTAACAAAATAATCTCGGAAAGAGAATTTAGTCAATTTATCAGTTGCTTATCTCAAATAGAGTTAGATAATCAACCTCGATATTTATATGCTTCCGCAGGTGGCTTATATCCCGTACAAATATATATACATATCAAACCCCAAAGAATAGAAGGGATAGAAGGAGGAATATACTATTATCATCCTCAAAAACATCATTTAGCAAAAGTTTCTGATGTTGGTGAATTAGATGAAACCATACATGAGAGATTAATTAATCGACCAATTTATAAATCGAGTGCCTTTTCAATATTTTTAATTGCTCAGATGAGAGCGATTGAACCGATGTATGGAGAATTAGCCAGAGATTTTTGTTTATTAGAAGCAGGTTATATGGCACAGTTGATGATGAGTAAATCGAAAGAATATCAGTTAGGATTATGTCCCATTGGTACCTTAAAGTTTGCCCAAATCAAAGACTTATTTCAACTAGATGAAGGACATTTATTATTACATTCTTTACAAGGGGGTAAATTAAAAGATCATAGTGATGACAATATGATTATCAATGAAGTTTATGATTTTGATTCGGTTAATGAACCAGATATGTCTTTGCCAATACCGATAAGTTCAGGGGATAATCGAGAGGAAATAGAAATATAAATAGGAACAATTAATAATTCACAAAAATACACTCAAGTGTTCATAACTAGTAAATCCAGAAAAATGAAAATTTTAGGAATAAGTGGGTTGAATAATAGTGTCAACTTTAAAAGAAAAAAATTTCCTCATCTTTTACCAAGACAGTATAGAATCGCTCAAGGTTTTGATTCTGCGGCTGCACTTGTCTCGACTAATGGGATTGGTTGTGCAGCAGCGGAGGAAAGATTTATTAGAGAGAAAGCGACCAACTCTTTTCCTGTTAATGCGATCGCATTTTGTCTTAAAGCAAATAACTTGAACCCCAATGAAATAGACTATATTGCCCACAATTTTTGTTATGAAAAATTAAAGTCCTTCTATCAATCTACTGAATTGATGCAACAACAATTCAATGAAGTTTATTCAAAAGATGCTCTTTTACGTTGTTTTGATCAATATTTGAGTTCCTATAATTGGCAGGAAAAATTAATTCAAGTACCGCATCACCTTGCCCATGCAGCGAGTACTTTTTATGTGAGTGGTTTTGAAGAATCATTAATTATGGTTTCTGATGGTATGGGAGAGGCACACAGTTGTACCATTGCAGTTGGTCAAAAAAATAAGCTCGAAGTTATTCAACAAATTTCTTCTGTTCATTCTCTGGGGATACTCTATGGTGTTTTTACCCTTCATTTAGGATTTGATTTTGGTATGGATGAATATAAAGTGATGGGATTAGCACCTTATGGAGATTCTCGTCGTTATTTTGACAAGGTTATGGATTTAATTCATCTTCAAGAAAATGGAACTTATACTATTCCGATTCTTTTTCAAAATCACACAGAAGAGGAAAAAGAAACCTATGATGGAACATTAAGAATATTAACTGATATATTTGGTTCACCGAGAAAACCAGAAAGTGAAATTACTCAGTATCATAAAGATATTGCCGCTGCACTACAATCTGCACTTCAATTTACTCTGATGCATGTTTTACGATTCTTTAAAAAAGAAACAGGACAAAAAAATCTTTGTTTAGCAGGAGGAGTTGCCCTTAACTGTACTGCCAATGGAGTGATTAAACGTAGTCGAATATTTAAAAATATATTTATTCAACCTGCTTCAGGTGATGATGGTACGGCTTTAGGTTCAGCACTTTATGTTCAACGTCTTCACGAACCTAATTTGCAGAATACAAAAATGGCATTACCTTTGTGGGGAGCAAAGTATGAAAAAGAGGACATAGAAAAAGCTATCACTGAAAGTAAAAATTGTGAGAGTATCTTTTTCTCTTCCTTTAGTGATTTAAGCAAAAAAGTTGCTCAATATTTGGCAGAAGGTAAAATTGTTGCTTGGTTTCAAGACAGAATGGAATTTGGCCCTCGTGCTTTAGGTAATCGTAGTATCTTAGCAGATCCTAGAGATCCTCAAATGCGATCGCGTGTCAATCAATTAATAAAAAAAAGAGAAGGATTTCGTCCTTTTGCCCCCGCAGTGAAAGCAGAAGGTGCTTCAAAATATTTTGCTATCAAAAAAGGAGAAGAATCAGACTATGCTTACATGATTTTAGTGACACAGGTAAAGAAAGCCTATCAGGAAAAACTACCTGCAATAACTCATGTAGATGGTTCAGCAAGAGTTCAGACAGTGTCACAAGAAGATAATTTTCGTTTTTGGTCTTTACTTGATGAGTTTGAAAAACTTACTGAGATACCTATTTTATTGAATACATCCTTTAATGTTAGGGGACAACCGATCGTTTGTAATCCTCATGAAGCGATCGATACTTTTTTAAGTGCCAATCTTGATGCTTTAGTGATAGGAAATTATCTGGTTTTACCTCAAGAGAATCAAGCTTAAAAATAAAAAATTTAAAATTAAGATGAACCAACAGCCAAAAAAACAATTTACTTTAGATGAACAAGAAGCTTACTGGCAAAAGAAATTGACGGGAGAACTACCAATATTAAAATTACCTTTAGATTATTCCAGACCAGCAGTTTCATCTTACATTAGAGAAACCGAAATCATCGAATTAGATCATCGACTTTATTCACAATTAAAACAATTATGTAGTCAAGAAAATATTTCTCTATTTGTTTTATTGGTTTCTGTTTTAAAAATTTTACTTTTTCGTTATACAGAACAAGAAGATATTATAGTTGGTTCAGTCTGTACTGATATTTTAGGACAAAATGAGGAAAATATTAGTATTAATCTCCTCCCATTAAGAACTAATTTTCAAGGAAATTTAACCGTTAAAGAACTTTCAAAATTAATTGCTCAAACAGTTCAAGAAGCAGGTGATCATAAAAATTATCCTTTTGAGAAATTGTGGGAAAGGATTAATGGTGATAAAAACTTGACTCAAACACCAATTTTTTCCATAATGATGATACTTTGCGATTATGAAATGACGCTACGCGATCGCTTATTTGAACTTTCATCAATTCCTATTCCTGAAGAAATGTTAGACGATATTTCACAATATACTGTAGAGTGTGATTTAGTTTTTTTTGTGTCTGAAGAAGACGAAAACTTAACTATTAATCTTGATTTTTGCACTTCAATTTGTAAGCTAATACATTTCATGATAAGAGTAAAGACATTTAACTT
>JAALKG010000079.1 GCA_011088145.1 Cyanobacteria bacterium MH1_Bin12
TCAAACCCGAAACGAAATTAGTTCTCATTCAACGTTCATGTGGTTATTCTTGGCGAGACAGTTTATCTATTGCTGATATTGAAAAGATTATCACAATCGTCAAACAACAAAATCGGGATACCATTTGTTTTGTCGATAACTGCTATGGAGAATTTTTAGAACCTCTTGAACCCACAGCCGTTGGGGCTGATTTGATGGCAAGTTCTTTAATTAAAAATCCGGGAGGGACGATCGCAACAGCAGGAGGTTATGTAGCAGGTAGAAAAGACCTTGTAGAGAAAGCCTGTTGTCGTTTAACCGCTCCTGGGATTGGTAGTAGTGGAGGGGGAACATTTGATCAAACTCGTCTTTTATTTCAAGGTTTTTTTCTCTCTCCGCAAATAGTTGCTGAAGCCATCAAAAGTAGTCATTTGATTGCCTATGTTTTTGATAAATTGGGTTACGAAGTCAATCCCTTACCCTTTGAACCTCGTCGAGATATTATTCAAGCAGTGAAACTGGGCAATCCAGACAAATTGATCGCTTTTTGTCGAGCAATTCAACGTTTTTCTCCTGTAGGCTCTTATTTAGATCCTGTTCCTGCTCCTATGCCCGGCTATGAAAGTAATTTAGTCATGGCTGGAGGGACTTTTATTGACGGCAGTACCTTAGAATTATCTGCGGATGGCCCATTGAGAGAACCTTACGTTGTATTCTGTCAAGGAGGTACTCATTGGACTCATAGCTCTCTAGCTCTTTGTGAAGGGGTTAAAGAAGTTTTGGAAATTGAGAATTAAGAATTAACCTAACAAAACAGAGTTAAATTAAATTATAGTTTTAAGATATAAACTATTGCTATATATAATTACGGTCAAATTATGAAAAATTTAAGTAAATTAACTGCGATCGCTATTTTTACTCTACCTCTTTTATTTAGTGATGGGGCAAAAGCTGAAAATGAATTTGATGTCTGTTTACGAGAATTAACAACTAATGGAGTCGCCATTGAACCTGCTCAAACTGGTTGTGCTGATGCTTTAAATCCCCAAGATTTATCTTATTGTGTTAAGACCATTGCTCAATCGACTACAATTGAAGGGACAGAAGCTTTAAAAAACTGTTACAGAGTCAGAAGACCGATCGAATTAGGTGATTGTGTTGCGAGTATTCAAGATAGAGTTCTTTCTACTAGCACCGAAGCAAATGAAAACTCTTCAGTGATGATGGCACTTAATACTTGTACTGCCAGTCTTTTACCTGATAGACATTCTCAATGTGTAGTTGCCTTATCTCGAACACCAGAGGTTGGCAATCCCCTTAAAGCGATGGAAACTTGTATTAGTGCTGAAGATTTTCCCCGTGAATTATATAGCACCAATTAAGATTAGATATTTTCAACCTAGGGATGGAAGGCTTGTTACGCTCTATATAAAACCTTCCATCTATCCATCTATGAGACATTCATCAACATTAAATATGAACTAGAATATATAAGATTAAGTACATAATGCACCTCCAAGCAAATACCTTAACTCCATTGAAAAACCATCTTTTACTAAAGAAAAAATTAAGCAAAAAGCGATCGAAATTAGTTTCCACGAAGTTGGTATTACAAATATTTCAGCGAATCGAGAACAACAAATCCAGAATATAGAACGTTTACAAAGATCGTTAGATAAAGGTTATCAAGCTCAAATGCAGTGGATGGATAATCCTCGTCGCCAAGATATTAACCTTTGCTGGGAAGAAGTTAACTCGATAATTTCTGTTGCTCTAAATTACTATACACCTGCTCAACACTCACAAACAAAAGACAGTGCTAAAATTTCCCGTTATGGTTGGGGAAGAGATTACCATCGTGTAATCACCAAAAAGCTAAAAATATTCGCAAATTGGTTAACCCAAGAAAAAGAAGGAGTTAAAGTAAGGTATTATGTAGATACAGGACCTATTCAAGATAAATTTTGGGCAGAGCAAGCTGGTATCGGTTGGATAGCTAAAAACGGTAATGTTATTACTCGTAACTATGGTAGTTGGGTATTCTTGGCAGAAATTCTAACTAATCTTGATCTTCCTCCAGATAAACCTCATCTTAATCACTGTGGTACTTGTACTCGATGTTTAACCGCTTGTCCAACTCAGGCAATTACCGAACCTTTTGTCGTTGATGCTAATCTTTGTATTGCTTATCATACCATCGAAAATCGTCAACCAGAACTGCCTGAAAAAATTGCTCAAAATTTGAATGGATGGGTGGCAGGTTGTGATGTTTGTCAAGATGTTTGTCCTTGGAATCAAAGCTTTGCTAAAGTGACAGATGTATCTGACTTTTTTCCTTATCCTGCTAATCTTAATCCCAAACTGAGTGAGTTAGCTCAAATGACAGATGAAGAATGGGACAAACGTTTTACAGGTTCAGCATTACGTCGTATTAAACCGCAAATGTGGCGACGTAATGCTCAATCTCAAATCTCCCAAGATGAAAATTCACCCTGATTGTTGATACTGAAGATTGATATTTATGCTTATAACTCATACTCCCCAAGTTTATTATCAATAATCAATTATTAATTGTCTATTACTAATCATTTATTTATTTTTTCATGAGTAATAAAGTCGTTATATTTGATTTTGATGGTACGATCGCAGATAGTCGTAAAACTTTAGTTAACATTGCTAATGAATTAGCTGATGAGTTTGGATATAACACCGTAACCGAAGAAGAAGTATTGAGGTTAAGTCATTTAAGTTCTCAAGATGTAATGCTTCAGTCTCCTATTCCTGTTTATAAAATACCTTTTCTATTACGAAGAGTCAAAAAAGAATTTAATAAGCACATACCTCAACTACAACCATTTGTAGGCATAAAAGAAGTTTTAACCAGTCTACAGCAACAAGGATATTCGATTGGCATCGTCACTTCCAATATGCGAAGTAATGTTCTCGATTTTCTGGAAAAAAATAACTTAAACAGTTACTTTGATTTTATTTACTCTGCTAATACCATTTTTGGTAAAGATAAAATAATCAGAAAATTGATTAAACAACATCAATTATCGATCGAGAAAACATTTTATGTAGGTGATGAAACTCGTGATATTAAAGCAGCAAAAAAAAGTCATGTCCAAGTAGTCGCAGTCACATGGGGTTTTAACTCAGCTGAAGTTTTAGCTCAACACCACCCTGATTTTTTAATAGACAAACCAGCACAACTAAGTCAAATTTTATCCTAGCATATTTCCCCATATTTAAAGGGTTAATTACTGGGATAATTGCCTAGTAATTAACCCTTTATTTTGATAAAAATAATCAAAATTAATTATTAATTATGCTTTTATTTGTAAAAATATCTCTTAAGCTTCGTTTTTTCCAGTTTGGATATATAAAATTAAGAGAAAGACAGTAGGCACAAGCACAAATAAGAGAGTAGCCACAAAGCCTAAATCATTAACTTCCATGTTGCTTTATTCTTAGGTATTGATTAACTATCATTAAGAATATCATAGTTTAGTAATTTGATTAGGACAAAAATCTTTTTACCCTAAATATTAATAAATATCAAAAAAAATTGACAAAAATATTAAAAATAAAGGGTATGTACTATTGGGTTAGCGATCGACAGAACCCATAATTACATCAATACTTCCCAAAATAGGCATAATATCGGCCAGTTTTACACCCTTAAGTAAATCAGGTAAAATCTGTAAATTATTAAAATCAGGGGCACGAATTTTCCAACGAGCAGGAAACAGATCATTTTGCCCAACAATAAAGACTCCCAACTCTCCTTTTCCGCTTTCTAAACGAACATAATGTTCTCCTTCAGGAATTTTGAACGTAGGAGGTACTTTTTTAGCAATGTATTGATAGTCAAAATCGTTCCACTGAGACTTTTTACCTTCCGCCATTCTCTTGGCTTCTAGGTTTTCATAAGGCCCTCCAGGAAGACCTTTCATCGCCTGACGAATAATACTAACAGATTCACGCATTTCCCTGACTCTCACTAAATAGCGAGCAAAACAATCTCCTGCGGTTTCCCAATGGACATCCCAATCAAAGTCATCATAACATTCATAATGATCAACTTTACGTAAATCCCATTTTACACCAGAAGCACGGAGCATCGGGCCTGATAGCCCCCAATTGATGGCTTGTTCACGGGTAATAGTACCAATACCTTCTACTCTTTTACGGAAAATAGGGTTGTTGGTAATTAGTTTTTCATATTCATCTATTTTGGGCAGGAAATATTCACAAAAATCTTCGCATTTATCTAACCAACCATAAGGTAAATCAACGGCTACACCACCAATGCGGA
This sequence comes from Cyanobacteria bacterium MH1_Bin12, assembly GCA_011088145.1. Taxonomy (GTDB): domain Bacteria; phylum Cyanobacteriota; class Cyanobacteriia; order Cyanobacteriales; family Cyanobacteriaceae; genus JAALKG01. Next base: position 4,298 of record JAALKG010000079.1, read on the forward strand.
AATAATTATTATTAATTAAACGCATACCCGTTGCCGCTTCCCACAAATCGTAAATCATTTCTCTTTCACGGAAAATGTAGAAAAAGGGAGTTTGTGCACCGACATCAGCTAAAAATGGACCAAGCCAAAGTAAATGGTTGGCAATGCGATTTAACTCAAGCATAATTACGCGGATATATTGAGCTCTTTTAGGCACGTCTATATCAGCAAGTTTTTCTGGTGCATTAACGGTAATGGCTTCATTAAACATTCCTGCGGCATAATCCCAACGACTAACATAAGGAACAAACATTACGTTGGTGCGATTTTCCGCTATTTTTTCCATGCCTCGGTGTAGATATCCAATTACAGGTTCACAATCGATGACATCTTCTCCATCCAAAGTCACAATAAGTCTCAACACCCCGTGCATTGAAGGGTGATGAGGGCCCATATTAATGACCATGGGTTCTGTTCTAGTTTCAATCTTCGCCATAAAGCTTATATTTTAATGATTCAATAAATTGCTTTTTTTTCTCTTAAGAGTATAAATAGACTTACACTTTGATGGTGAAAGTCACACAGATTACTTAGATCCTATAATACTATTATTTCTCTACTTCAGTTGCTATTATGATCAATTAAATTTAATGGTAAAAATCAAGAGTATTTATCTCGAATTTGTTAGATAGTGAAAATCTTAGATTTGCTCACAAAAATTTGATTTTAAGATTGAGTTAGGTCGTATTAGTATAATAAATATCATGATTGCCAATTACTTATTTTAAAGATAGTTGTATATGTAACAACAATAAAAAATAATTTAACCTACTATATTATGAAATATTTTTTACTATTATGACTAGAGCAAAAACTAGACAAGAAGAAGAGTTAGAGGAACAAAAACTTAGAGAAATATCGATATTATTATTTCAATTATTTCAAAGAGAAGAAGCCACCGCAAAAGCTATTGTGGGTTGTTTATATGACATTGCCACAGTTAATTTAATTAATAAATATATTCGGTTATGGGGAATTAATAATACTTTTAAATATATTGCTCGATTTCCTCGTCCAATTGCTAAATCTTTAGCTGTCAAATTATTTGTACAACCTAAATGTCCTCCTTTAATTACTGATTGGTTTTATACTTTGGTGGAATTTTCTGAGCAAAAAGTTACAATTGAGCCAGAAATATTAGAGAAGGAATTGCTTCCTGCTTTGCAACAAAATAAAGTACAAATCAAATCTTTACAGGGTAGAGTAAAATTGTTAACAGGGTCACTATTAACGACGATCGTCCTTTTTAGTACTAGTATTTTTTGGATGGCTCATAATCTACAAATGACTCCTATAGATTTATTGACTACCAATCAAGCAAGTGTGAAAGGAAAACAATAATCACAATCATAAGTTCAATGCAGTATTTGCCATTAGAAGTTAAGAATTAATTAGTCATAATGGCACAAATTAGCATAAACTGGTCTAATAAAGTCTATTTAGTAAAAAAATATATATTTAGGAGATTTAAGGACATGGGAGTTATATTCCAATTATTGTTAACGGCTTTAGTATTTTTCTCTTTTGTGATGCTTGTTTATGTACCTGTAGCTTATGCTTCTCCACAAAATTGGCAACAATCTAAACCTTTACTCTATTTGGGTTCTGGTATTTGGATAGCCTTGGTTGTATTAGTTGCTGTTTTTAACTTTTTTGTGGTTTAACATTCATCCTTGATCAAGAAATATTTAAGCATTCAAATAACAAAAATTTTGGTGAGCAAAAGTATAAACGAGCTGATAAAATGGTTATTTTTTGCTCGCCACATTATATATAAGAATTATCAATTTAAAGATGACAGTTTTTGAAGGGAATTTTCAGGATACATCAAATCTACGTTTTGCCATAGTAATTGGACGTTTCAATGATTTAGTCACAAGTAAACTTTTGGCTGGTTGTCAAGATTGCCTGAAAAGACACGGAGTAGATATAAATCCCGAAGGAAGTCAGGTAGATTATGTTTGGGTACCTGGTAGTTTTGAAGTGCCATTAATTACGAGCAAATTGGCTTCGACAGGAAAATATGATGCCATTATTTGTTTGGGTGCAGTGATAAAAGGAGATACTCCTCATTTTGATTATGTCTGCAATGAGGCGGCGAAAGGAATTGCGGCGGTAGGAATGAAAACGGGAGTACCAACTGTATTTGGAATATTAACGACGGATACCATGCAACAAGCTTTAGAAAGGGCTGGTATTAAGAGTAATCTTGGTTGGAATTATGCTATGAATGCTTTAGAAATGGCGACTTTGATGAAGCAGTTTGGGTAGACAAACTGTTATTAGTAAAATCAATTAATCTAATTGCATTTAAGGCATTATATTCGATCGAGATTCATCATTTTTCTTTTAAAAAAGCTAAGTTTAACAGCCTAGCTTGTAATTTTTTTGATTAGTTCTGATTGAAAATTGTTTTAAAATGTAAAAATTTTACTTCTAAATATCCAAAATAGGGAAGTAATAAAACCTGTAACAATAATTATTGCTAATTGTCGCCAATTTTTTAATTTTCCGACTTTTTCCGATAAATTGTTGATATCTTTTGAGAGATTTTCGGTTTTGTCGGTGGTTTGAGTAATAATTGGTTTCCAATCATCCAGTCTTTTATTCAAACCGTTTTGTCCTTCTTTAACAGTGGCAACATCTATTTTTATATCGTTTATATCTTTTGATAAATTATCAATTTTCTGATCTAACTTATCAAGTCTGTTATCTATTTTTCCTAAAATTTCGCTTAAGCTGTATTCTATATTTTGAGTCATGATTTATTACCATAAATTTAATAAGAATAAATAATCTGAATGATCGTTTTTTTATCAAATAATAGATTGGGTTAAGATAAATTCAATCATTCATTTGGTTTCAATACCTCATAGGCATTATATTCGATCGAGACTACTGCACTGGAGTAATGGCGATGATTTTAAACTAGAAGTTTCAATACCTCATAGGCATTATATTCGATCGAGACATCGAGACGTTCCTTGTCTTTTGTTTCTTGGTTCAGGGAAAAGTTTCAATACCTCATAGGCATTATATTCGATCGAGACAAATTGTCCCCGCCAAGAAAAAAGAGAATTCGATTGTTTCAATACCTCATAGGCATTATATTCGATCGAGACCTTAAAGTTGTGGCTGTACCACCAGAAAATTTATGTTTCAATACCTCATAGGCATTATATTCGATCGAGACTTTTTTATTTTTTGGAAGAAAATTTTTTTTATCTAGTTTCAATACCTCATAGGCATTATATTCGATCGAGACTGCTCCCATCCAGAACCCTTTATATATTTAGTTTTCAAAGTACAATTGCGTAAGGCTAGTCATATTATAGCTGATTGTCAAAGAAAATAACTACTAAAACGCCCGAAAAGCTTATTGTATAAAGGGCGGGGCGTAAGGGTCTCAAAAATTCAAACTAATAGATCTATTGCTCTGTAAAGGTTTCAACTGTATTTGTCTTGATCGTCAATTTTACACCCTACCCCTTACGCCCATTAGGCAACAAACACCGTGTTATCCCGTGGCATTTCTCCACCGATACGTTCTATTTTCTTTTGGCAACATTAGCACATAAAATAAAAACGGATATTATCAGTGTCTCTATCTATTATTTTACTAAGACGATCGCGTAACTTAGCATATTGAGTCTGGGTCAAATCACATTCAAAGATACTATATTGTACCCATTCGCCATAAGACTTAAGAATTTTATGAATTTTGGTTCTTCTTTTATCCTCTTTGATATCGTAGCTGATAATAACAAACATGTTAGTTAATAGTTAAGTGATAATTAAATGAAAACTTTTACCTTTTGACGATCGCAATTGTTACTTTTTGAGCTATTTTTTAATAATTAATGGGGGATATTGTTGAGTTTCTCCCATCAGATATTTAGCGAGTAATCTTGCTTGAATTTCAAATGCTTCTTGATAAGTACATTGTCTTTTTAAAACAGGATGTTTAAATTTAGATTGCTTTTTTTCTTCATATAAACGTAAGAATATTTTGAGACCTTCTTTAGTAAGAGAAACAGCATTGCTTATAGGTTCGACAACAAAATCTTCAGGAGCTAATTTTTGATTATTAATCGTATTTAAAACTACTGCGTCGGCGACTAAAGGTCTAAATTCTTCCATCAAGTCTAGTGCTAATGCTGGTCTACCATAACGAGGAACATGAAGATAACCCAAATAAGGATCAAACCCAACAATATTGACAGCACTTTGAATATCATGGCGAAGCAAAGCGTAACAAAGACTTAGTAAAGAATTAACTCGATCGATTGGAGGACGGCGGTTACGTGTTGTAAAGCTAAATTTGTCATTTTTGATTAGCTGATTAAAACAACTAAAGTAAATGGCACTTCCTGCTCCTTCTAAACCTCTTAAAGAATCAATATTATTGGTAGTGTTTACAGAGTCAATAACTGATTGAATTTTGGGGATACTTTTTTCTAAATGTTCTGCTGGAGATTGTCTATTTCTGAGATTAATTAAGTTACGATAATTCTTTAATTTACCTCTGATAAAACTTTGGACTACATGAACTGCTTGAGAAGAATTTTCTTCAATTGTTGCTGACCATTGGGCTTTTCTGACAAAAATATTTTTAGTTAGTTCTGGTTCTAATTTTCCTAAATATTTACCTGTATGAGTAAGAAAAGATAGGGGTATTTTTCTGCTCAACAATTCACTAACTAGAGCTGGTGAAAAGTTTGCTCTTCCTAAAATTACTAAACCATCTACTTTGATTAAAGGTACTTCTAATATTTTCTTTTTGTCTGCTTTAACATGAATTCTTTCGTCAATTTTGCCGATGAAAGCATCATCTTGTGTTACGTAAACTGTTCCCATAATATTAAGTTAAAAGTTAAGAGCTAAGAAAGGGTACTTGAGGATAATTTTTTGAGTTTTCTTCTTGATAGCGATCGACTTTTTTATTCGCCATCGGTAGACAAGCCGAATAAAGGCTACAACCTTGGCATCGTTTTTCATAAACGGCTTTAGGTATTGTGTTTGTGGTCATAATCTTTTTAATTTGAGCGATCGCATTCATCGTTTGATCTCTAATTTTTTGAGTGAGATATACCTCTTGTCGTTGATGAGTTTGAGCGTAATAAACATAACCAACATCGATGGTAGTATTGGTCATTTCTTCCAAACATAGGGCTTGAGCCGTGACTTGTAAGGCATCATTCATCCATTGGGCTTTTTTGCCTCGTTTATATTCGATAGGGATAAAGCGATGGTTTTCGACTTCAATCAAGTCTGCTTTACCAATGAGTTGATATCGCTCGGATTTTAACCAAATAGCTCGAATTTGCCACGTTTGTTCGACATTTAAGTCCCCGACCATATGAACTCGATCGTTTAATGTCGTGCCGTCTATAGTGTATTGATTGTCTGTAAATTCGGAAGCACAAAACATACGCCAAAATCTGTGAGGGCAATAGCTGTAATGATTTAGAGATGCAATTTGTATATAATCCATAATAAATACCTCTTTGCTCATAGAGATCCTCCTTATTTTTGAGAATAACGATTAATAATGCCGAAGCCCATAGTTGTTTTTCTGCCGATTCCACAGTAAAAAGCATAGTCGGCTAAGATATTTATTTGTTTAATTAAGGATGAATCTACATCGCCCAAAATCTTATAAGTTATGTCTCCCACACAACCGATAAACTTGTTTCTATTATCAATAACAATGTCTGTTTTTAAATCAAAATAAGCAGGAAATAAACAGCCAAAATCAACATTTTCTAAAGGAATATTACTATAATTATTCCATCGTCTTAATAAACTAGAAAAAACTATTTCAGCAGAAGGTAAAGAAACATCATATTTGCCTTGACGAAAAGCTGTTGGTGTGAGTATTTTAAAGTTAAGATTCCGTTGTGCTTCAGAAGAGTCATTGAAAATATCTTGATAAGTACAAGCATTAGCCCAAGGATGACTATTATTACTAGATAAAATACTGGTAATTTGCAATTCTCCACTACCTAAATGAAAGGGTTTTTTTGGGTTGATACTCAGCCATAAGGGGGTTAATTTACCAAATAAATTATCATCAAGTAAAGTGATTCGCCACCAATAACTAGAACCTTTTTTGATGTCTTTTTTTTGTTTTTGCCAATTGAGTTTATTTTGGTTATTGACTTGTAAGGGGCTAATGGTAAAATCTTTGTTAGATTGCGATCGATGTAGGTATTCTGCTAATTCATTATCTACAGAATTGACGAGATTGAGAAATAGAGCGTGAAGATGTTTGCCAGAGGTATAACCACGGGGAATATCTGAGGTATTGGTGAAATTGATAACGAGACTGTAGGGCATATTAGTTAAGAGTTAAGAGTGGGTGTTTTTGACAATTGAAGTACCTCATCTTATTAGCTGTTTAGACATAATAAATTCTTTCTTATCTTGTAATGTAAATATTAATAAGCTTTAATAATTCTTAGAGAAAACTGATAAGCCTTTTCATAAACAACACTTTCTTTCATGATTTTTACTAAGTAATAAAAACTATTAACAGTTAATTGTTAAAGCGATAATTCATATTTACAGGAAGATTAAAGTCAGAATAATATTCTCCTTCCATGGTGACATTCCGAATTAAACTAACAGGAGGCATATTAATTACGTCATAGCTAATAAGTCGATTAGTAAACATAACATCGAGAGGATTAAGAGGATGAGGGCAAGTAAAAACGCCTGTTTTCGTTTTTGGTTTAATTATTTCTTTTATCTTAATTACCTCGGCTTTACTCATCCATTTTCCTAGTCTTATCCAATGAGGAAGTTGTAAATGTTTTTCACTGATAATAAAACATTCAAAAATACTTTCTGGTGCGATTTCTTTGTTTCTACCAAAACTCGGCATATTTTTTTGTGTTTTGTGCATTTCTACGTGGTAATTATTATTAGCATATTTCCAAGTATTTAAAGTTGTATGATGGCAAACGGGTTTAGCAGGAGTAAGATAAATTTTTTGTTGATTTAAAGGTGTTAAATGTTGTTCATATTTAGGTATTTGTTCATGACAAAAGTAAGTATAAGTATCTTCATCGCTTACAGTTGTTTGATATTTTTCACTATCAACAAAACCTAAGGCATAACACAAAGCATAATTATGTAAAATAATTTCTGTCTCATAAAGTCTTCCTATTTCACGAGTAGCATAGTAAAGATTATCGTGTAATTCTATTTGGCATTGATAAATGATGGTCATTATCTTAATCTTTTGATTGTCGAGAAGTAATGCCTTGAATTATCATTCAAGGCTAATAAAAGTCGTTAAATGAATTTAACTGGATATTTGATGTTGACTAGTTTTATTTGTTGATAGTTTTTTTCTCTTTTTGTTTACCTTTTATATGTTTTGTCGCATATTTTTTAGCTTCATCATCAGCTTGTTTTAGTATGGCTTTTAATTGTTCTTCATTGCTAATAATTGCTTTAGTTTCTTGTAGTAATTCATCACAAGAATTACCAACAAAGTCTGTATGAACAATAAACTCATTTTTCATTAAATTTGCGATCGATTCTTCTGCAGTCATAAAGCCATAATTACGCATCAATTCACGCCCCATCAAACGCTCAGGAGAAGACTGTTTCCTTTTAAACATAGCCAGACGACTGATGGGAGTTTTATCTTCGATACCTGCACTGACTCTAGCTTTGTTTAATTCTTCATCAGTTTGGAAAAGAGGATAAGATTCAGTGATACGAATAGTTAAAAAGTGAACATATTTTCCCATGGGTTTGTAGGGAATTTCGGTGTGGAAATGTTTGGAATCGATTGTTTTAAGAAAAGACATAGTTTTTGTTAGTAATGAATAAATAATGATATTTCGTAGGGGTTGAATATCATTCAACCCTTATAATCTTGTTGTAACTCATCTGCTTCATCTTCTTTATTAAGTTGTTTTTCATCATCATCCGCTAATCGATAAAGATATTCACAGGTATTACGAATTAGATTTAATTGTTTACCTGCTAAACGAGATTTATCTTCATTAAATTGTGCGATAAATATTTCTTGGATGAAAAACTCGGCAAATTCTTTGATAGCTTGTCTTTCTTGTTCATCCGTTAAAGCACGTTTCCATTTACCATCAATCTTTACTAAAGTGGGCTTTCCTTCGGCAGTGCGACGACGAACATTATTCATTAATGTCGCTAAATTACCACTAATTATGTTTAATAGTTCATCTGTTGACCATGATTTATCTGTGTTCCTTGAGAAGACCCACGGCTATGCCCATGGGATGAATCACG
>JAALKG010000080.1 GCA_011088145.1 Cyanobacteria bacterium MH1_Bin12
TATGCAGGAGTAACAGGTTTTATTTTATTGTTTTGGTGGCTTCATCCTTGGTTAATGGTGGCCACTAGTAGAGTAGATTTTTAAAATTAATATAGATGATTACTGTCAGTTTCTTGCAAAATGTAGTTAGGGGGATTAATAATACTTAGGGGATCAATTATGTTCTCACGAAGAACAAACAATTGATAATTTACTGTTATCTTATAAGTTAACAAATAGAAAAATAAGAATATTATTTTTTCCTCTTAAAAATCGAACGACGATTTCTTTGATGGTTACAATCATTAGAAATTGTTACTTCCTCGAAAATAGGTACATTTGATTCTGGTTTTAAGTTGATTACGCTATAACTAGCATTTTTTAAATGATTACGGTTAACCAAAAGAATTTTCAAAAAGAAGTTTTAGAGCATCCACAAACTGTGCTGATCAATTTTTGGGCACCTTGGTGTGGTTTGTGTATAATGTTAAACCCGATCTTAACTAGAATAGAATGTCAGTGGCCAGAACGTCTTAAAATCGTTACTATTAATGCCGATGATAATTTGAAATTAGCAAATATTTATCGTTTAAATAATTTACCGACCCTAATTGTGATCAATAATGGACAGATTATCCATCGTTTTGAAGGTTTTCATAATCGAGAAGATATATATAGCACTATTAATCAAGCAATGTCCCAATTGTTACCCGAATCAATATAGTTGAAAATCTAGATAAATTGATTGTTAATGTTTTTTCGTGAGTGGACATTTTTTTAGCAAGATGAGTTTGCCAACTACATTAAACCTTTTGCGTAAAGTCAGTAATTTAGTCGAACTGAAGTTAAAATGTTGACAGGATATAAATATGATAAAGATAGTTATGGCAATGGCAAATTATATGGAGAGATTTAATAATTTTCTATTTTGATTGAGAAGATTAATCAAATAGTATCTTCAATGTTTGTGTAACTGCTATCTATGTCGTACACCCATATGCATAATAAATAAAAACTCGAATGGTTAGTCAACTTAGTAACAAAAAAATTTCTTATTTATTTACGGGAATTATTTTTCTGGTATTAAATATTATCGGACTAAGTTTGATGAATAAGTCAAAGCAAGCCTATCTCAATCAAGAAAAAGAAGATTTATTGGAATTAGTGCAAAAACAAGTGCTTGTTGCTGAACATGAATTAGAAGAATATATTTTTGCCAGTTTTGCTTTAGGGTTACTCGTTACTGAAACTGGCGGAAATTTATCGGGAAGTAAATTCGAGTCTTTAGCCAAAGATATTCAAAAACAATATTCTGACATAACTTCTCTTCAGTTAGCTCCTGAGGGTATTGTAAATCAAGTTTATCCCAGTAATTCTGCTTTTATTGGTGATAATCATTTTAGTGATTCCAATCATCAATGAGGAGCAATCTTAGGCCGAGATTCAAAAAAAGCTAATCTGACAGGGCCATTTCTTTTGGGTGAAAAAAACAATTTAGCTTTAGTAGCTCATGCACCTGTTTTTATTGATGATCAGTTTTGGGGATTAGCTATTACTTTTAGTGACTTTGATGATTTTTTAGAGGATATTGGTTTAGAAAATTCTTCTCAAAATAAATATATTTATCAATTGTCTGTCAAAGATGCGAAGACTGATGGAACAACAATTTTTTGGCAATCTGCTCAACAAATTTTACTCAATCCTTTAGAGATTAATATTAATGTTCTCAATGCTCCTGATTGGAAATTAGCGATCGCATTAAAAGAGTATAATCTTCCTGTATTATACCGTAATGAATTTAGAATATTAATCATCGCTTTCAATTTGATTATTACTTGGAGTATTTACCAAATATTAAGGTCACCTTATTTATTGAATCTTAAAGTTAAAGAAAAAACTCAAAAACTAGAAGAAACAAATCTGTCTTTAGAGGCTGAAATTAAAGAAAAACAGCAAATAACCCAAGATTTAAAGTTATGGCAAAGAGCATTAACTGAAAGTAGTAATGGAGTAGTTATTACAGGATTAATCGATCGTCAAAATAATATCAAATATCCCGTTCAATTTGTTAACCATGCTTTCACTCATTTAACAGGTTATACCTTAGAAGATGTGAAAGGTAAAAATTGTAGTTTTTTACAAGGGGATGAAACTAATCCAGAAGAGATTCTCAAATTACGCCATGCATTGGATAATGGTGAATCTTGTAATTTAATTCTCAAAAATTATCGTAAAGATAATACCTCTTTTTGGAATGAATTAACTATTAGTCCCATTAAAGACGAAGATGGTATATTAACGGGTTTTTTAGGCTTTCAAATTAATGTAAGCGATCGCATTGAAATCAAAAAAGCCTTAGAAAAAGAATATCAAAAAACTTGACTTTTAAAACAAATTACTAGCGATATACATCAAAGTTTAGATACTAAAACTATTTTACACACAGCAGTCGAAGGCTTGGGGAAAGCATTAAAAGTCGATGCTTCTACCACTCGTAAATATGGTGGTACAGGTTTAGGATTAGCTATTTGCAAACAATTAGCTCAAATGATGGGAGGCAATATTTGGCTGGAAAGTCATGGTTCTATTACAGGTGATGCTCCCGTAGATTGGGAGGAAAATGAACATAGATTAATCACTCCATCTAATATCGGTAGCACTTTTGCTTTTTCTCTTGCAGTGAAGTCCAACTCTCAAAATGATGATGGCGATAACAATGTTAGTAATTGGCAACAATATCAAGTAGATGAATTCAATTCTAAAAAAGACAATTATTCCCCAGAAATGGCTTCTTCCTCTTCTAATATTAGACTGCTGTTAGTGGAAGATAATCATATTAATCAACGAGTTATTAGTCTGGTTCTGAAAAAACATGGTTTTCGTGTAGATGTGGTGGGAAATGGTCTTGAAGCTTTGGAAACTCTGGAAAATGTTGCCTACGAAATTATTTTAATGGATGTAGAAATGCCTGAGATGGATGGTTTAACAGCCACAAGTATAATTCGTAAAAATACTAATTCTCCTACAATACCTTATATTATTGCGATTACTGCCTATGCAATGAAAGGCGATCGAGAAAAATGTTTAGAAGCAGGAATGAATGACTATATTTCTAAGCCTATCAAAGAAATAAATTTAATCACAGCCTTGGATAAAGCCATACAAACTCTCGATTTAGTTGCAGATTCATCCAGTCCAGAAAAATCGGATGGAGAATCTGATCAAGACAAAATTATTGACTACTATATCATTGATCAAATCAAAGATTTAGCCCAAGAAGATGCCGAAGAATTTTTATCGACTTTAATTGTTGAATATGAAAATAATGCCCAAGAAGCTTTTGTTGAATTAGATAAAGCTATATCTGATCATAATCAAACAGATATTGAATCTCAATCCCATCGTTTGGCTTCTAGTAGTCTGACTGTTGGTGCTGTTAAATTTTCTGAATTATGTCGTCAGTTAGAACATTGTGTCAATTCAATGACTATTCAAGAAATAGAACAAAAGTCTTTACAAATTAAAAAAGAATTTCAACGGTTTCTAATTGCCTTAAAAAAGGTTATTTAGCAAAGTGATTAATTTTTCATGGAAATTAACAACTCAAAACTGGTTAAAATATAATACCCTTAATTTGCGAGAATTAGAATAACTGAGTATAATTAAGAAAACTAGTTAGTACATATATACACAATGACTTTAAACATAGTTCATTTGGTCGGGCGTACAGGTACAGACCCAGAAATTCGTTACTTCGATTCAGGAGCAATCAAATGTCGTCTTACGTTAGCGGTGAATAGACCCACCAAAAGAGATGATCCCCCTGATTGGTTTGAATTAGAAATTTGGGGTAGAACTGCCGAAGTTGCTTCTAATTACGCCAAAAAAGGTTCTTTGATAGGTGTTCAAGGTTCTTTAAAAATTGATACTTGGGACGATCGCAATACAGGTGAAAAACGCTCTAAACCAATTATCAAAGTAGATAAACTTGATTTATTAGGTTCAAAACGAGACAATGAAAACTATCGGGAAAATCAAAATCAAAATAACTATTAAATAGCTAATGAAAATTGCTCTGGTTCATGAATGGTTAACTCCAAAAGCAACAGGGGGTTCGGATTCTGTGGCCCCAAAACTCCCCCCACTTACCGCTTCTCACCTGTTTGCCGTAATCTATTTTGAATCAGTTAATCCCGATAGTGATGTATACAGCAGTCAGATTAAAACGACTTTCATTCAACATTTACCTTTGAGCATTAATGGGTTACAAAAATATCTACCGATTTTACCCTTTGCTATTGAACAATTAGATGTTACTGAATATGACGTTGTTTTATCCTCCTCTCATGCTGTGGCGAAAGGAGTTATAACAAGACCAGATCAACCCCATATTTGTTATTGTCATAGTCCCATGCGTTATGCTTGGGATCTAACTTTTGATTATCTCAATCGCAATAATTTGGGCAAAGGAATACAAGGAATTGCGGCTCGTTACCTTTTACATCAAATAAGACAGTGGGATGTGATTTCCGCTAATCGTGTTGATTTTTTCATCGCTAATTCTCATCACACGGCGAGAAGAATATGGCGTTGTTATCGACGTAAAGCCAAAGTTATTTATCCTCCAGTACAAGTAGATAAGTTTCCTTTTCAAGCAGAAAAATCAGATTATTATCTCACGGTTTCTCGTCTGGTTAGTTATAAAAAAGTTGGTCTGATAGTTGAAGCTTTTAATCAATCAGGTTTACCTTTAATTGTAATTGGTGATGGTAGTGATATGAGTTACATAAAATCGATCGCTAAATCAAATATTACTCTTTTGGGCAGCGTTGACGATCAAACTGTTAAACAATATATGTCCAAGGCAAAAGCTTTTGTTTATGCGGCTTGTGAAGATTTTGGAATTGCGATCGTCGAAGCCCAAGCTTGCGGTACACCTGTTATTGCCTATGACGATGGTGGGGCAAAAGAAACGGTTATTGACATAAGAAAAGAACCAGATAAAGGCACAGGTATATTATTTTCTCCTCAAACAGTAGAAGGTTTGCTAGAAGGGATAAAAACTTTCAATTTACTCGAAAAGAAATTCCAACCAGAAAGAAATCGTTTCCACGCCCAAAAATTCAGTACAGAAGTCTTTAAACAAGAATATTTAGACTTTTTTAACCATTGTTATCAAAATTTTGAGCAAGAAAAAACCAAAAATTAAATTTTACGGTAATAATATATTAAACAAGAAATCAAATTATATTGTATTCTTAACTAACTAAGCAGTTTTATTATTTTACCCAAGAGGTGAAACTGAACTGTTAATTATGATGTGTGTGAGTTGAAGGAGTAAAATGACAGCTAATAGTCAGCTTGTTTCTATTAAAATAATCCAAGATTTAACAAGACGAGGTCTAATTAGATTATCTCGTGCTTCAATTATTAAAGAATTTTATAAGAGAACCTTTGATATTGTTTTCTCTACTTTTATGTTGCTGATTTTATCTCCGATATATATCGTATTGGCAATGTGTGTTCACTTTAGTTCTCCTGGTCCAATTTTTTATGCCCAAGAAAGAGTCGGTAAAAATTTTAAGCATTTTAAATGTATAAAATTTAGAACAATGGTTGTAAATGCAGATCAAATATTAAATGAGTTATTAGCTAAATCTCCTAAAAAAAGACGAGAATTTGCGGAAACTTTTAAATTGAAAGATGATCCGCGCATTACTTGGATAGGTAAATTTTTGAGAGTTACTAGTCTCGACGAATTACCACAATTTTTCAATGTTTTAATGGGTGACATGAGTGTGGTAGGGCCTCGTCCTCTTGTACCAGAAGAGGTTCATATGTATAGTAATAAAATGGAAAGAGTCTTAACGATAAAACCTGGTATAACGGGACTGTGGCAAGTGTCTGGAAGAAATGATATACCTTATTCTCAAAGGGTTTTGATTGATGTTTATTATGTTAATCATCATAATCCATTGTTAGATATTTGGATTGTCTTAAAAACCATTGGGGTGGTTCTTTTTTCTGAAGACAATGGAGCCTATTAAAATTCGTTGATGTTCTTGACTCACCACGGCTTTCTCATAAAAATGGTATCTATTTTTGAGGTAGGATAATAAATTGTCTCATTCACGATTGCAAATCTAACTATGGGTTACTTAGATGACATCAATGGAGAGCCTAAGCTTTAATTCAGCTCAAACGACTGTATTCCTCTGTGCTCTAGAAGAAAAGCTACCAGACCGACGTGACAATCGTGGCAAAAAACATAACTTAGCCCTCATTATCTGTGCTGTCGCCATTGTCATCATCGCTGGATGTGCTACCACTTCCAGAATTTTCCGCTTTATCCGCAATCGCATTGATTGGTTGGCTCAAATTACAGGGATTGTCGATGCCACACCTATTTCCCGAGCTAATTTACCTCGACTTTTGACTCAGGTGGATTGGTATAGTCTTAATCTTATTCTTGAGGAGCATTTCAACTTTTGTCTAGAATTCAATGCTTCTCAAGAATGGATAGCTGTGGATGGTAAAACTCTACGAGGAACTACCACTGTTGAAGACAAACAAGGACAAAGAACACTCTTGGCTGTCACCCAGATCAACAAAATGATTTTAGTTGAGAAACCCCTGCCCAGCAAAAAAGCGGCAGAGGTGACTCAGACTCAAATAATGTTGCATCACAGCGGTTTGGAGAAAGGAAAGCTGACTCTTGATGCATTACATCTTAACCC
Organism: Cyanobacteria bacterium MH1_Bin12; assembly: GCA_011088145.1. Taxonomy (GTDB): domain Bacteria; phylum Cyanobacteriota; class Cyanobacteriia; order Cyanobacteriales; family Cyanobacteriaceae; genus JAALKG01. The sequence goes on from JAALKG010000080.1 coordinate 6,717, forward strand.
TGGTACCACTAAACAGATTAACCAAGCTGGTGGAAGCTATATTATTCAAGCTAAAGATAATCAGTCAATCTTAAAAGAACAATTACAGAAATTGGAAAAGACTCAAAAGCCTATTGGTAGTTATTTTACGGCGAATAAAGGTCATGGTCGGATTGAACTGCGAGAGGGTCGTTGTTTTGATGTAAGTGAGTTAGAGTATGCTCAACGATGGGCTAATAGTGGCTTTGCTACCCTGATTGTGATCGAACGTAAAACGAGAAAAAAATCAAAAAAGACCGAAGAGATCTCCTTTTATCTATCCAATCAAAAACTAAATCAAGGGCAATCATATCAAGGGCGCGAATTGTTCGATGCGATTCGAGGTCATTGGCAGGTGGAGTCGGATAATTGGATACGTGATGTGACTTTTAAGGAAGACTCAGTGCGAACCAAATCGGAAAATCAAGCTCAAGTGATGGCAAGTCTGCGTACTTTAGCAATGAAGTTATTACGCCAGGCTAAAATTCCGAATATGATGGCGGCACTAGATAATTTTTGCGATAGCAATAAACTGTTGGGAGAATTCCTCAAAAAGGTAGGATTTTGATGAGAAAGCCCTGGTTTCTCCTTTTATGGTTGATATTGATGCGATCGCAGTTTATGATTCAGGAGAGATACAATACTATATACTTTATCTCTCATCAGAAAGTTTTAACGATACAAGTATTATCCAAATGCTGATGACAGATAATTCTAATTATTCAACTGCTGAAGGTATTCATGTTGGTACATCCATTAAAGAAGCAGAGCAAATATATGGTAAAGCGAGTCTTTCTTATAATGTTAATAATGAATCAAGAGAATACGTAAAATTTGCCAATCAACCATTTTCTAATATCTATTTTCGGGCAATTTCTAATAATGATGGTTTTGCAGGTATTTATGAACAAGCCATACAAGAGTATAACGAAACTGGTATTTTTCAGGATGATGGGACTATCAATCTGATTGAAATTGTTGATAATAATTGAATTCAAATAACATCTTATCTCCACAAGTCCATTAATTAGTTTTTCCTCCAAAACCTAATTATCAATCTTCACTCCATCAACTACAGATTTAATCCCCGTGCCACTTTCAAAGGGAGTAGAGTTGCCTTCCCAGTTAAAATCGCTAATACGTAAATTAATCGAACCGATTTCTAAAATGGGGTTATAACGTAAAATCACATTATAAGTGCGACGACTATATTCTAAAAAATAATCAGTACTAATTTCTTCACTTGTATCTAGATTATAAAAAGTCTGTATACCGATTCTAAACGGACCATATAACTGTTGTGTCAATCCTACAGACAACAGTTGAGTATCAACAAATCGATCGAATAAGAAAGGAGATTCATCACCAAAAAAAGCTTGACTAAAACTAACATTAAATGCAGTATAGTCGAAATAACGACGAGAAAAATGACCAAACTGTCCTTCCAAACCAATCGTTGCTGTCAGATTTGGTTGGCTATCACCACTACTATAATAAGTGGCAACTCCGCTTAAACCTATATTTAAGGCGACATAAGGCACCACAGGTGTCGAAGTGTATTTTAAGCCTTCTTCCGCTGTTGCAGGCAAAGCTTCACCAGTCCATAAAATAATATTTCCGGAAATCGATGCTCCTGCTTGCAGACGAGTTAAAGTAAGTAAACCTCTATCTCTTCCGCCTAATAAGTCAGGCTTGTCGCTTTCAGCTCGGATACTTTGCACTGAACCTTGATATTCTACGCCAAAACGAGAGTTACCAATAGGAATATAAGGAGAAGAAATTAAGGCTCTAAAACTCTCTTGCACGGTTCTAAATCCGAGAGAACCATTAAATAAGCGATGGCGATAGTTGTATTGTAAACTTAAATTATGAGGACGAGATAAATTACCTATTTTCTGATTGAGTTTAACATTTGCCCGTAATCGACTATCAATATTATCCAAGTCTAATCCCGTTAAATTGCCATTAGCTTGAAAACTTAAACGGTCAGTAAATCTAGCTTCCAATCTACTCAGCAAACCATAACTTGAACCTTCAAATAAACCACCATTATCTCCGACATCATCATTACTGTTAAGGAAAAAATCGGGAAAAAAGGCTCTTTGTATTAAGATTCGAGGGGTTAAAGAAAATAAAATATTTTCATCACTATAAAGATCAAATTCCCGCTCAATATATAGTCCCCCTAAATCATTCCCATCAAAACCGATATTAAATAAACTCGGATTTCGATTACGTTGGTTAAAAACTAGGCGATTACGGAAAAGAGGAAGGGAAAATTTTTGATCGAAAACTAATCGAGACTTAGTGGTAATTAATTCATCTTGATAAGGAGATTTTTGATCTAAATAAGCTGAATCTGCTCTAATTTCAAACTCTGGAGGGGAAAAAGGATCATTGGTTATCCTGATATTAATCGCTTTCCAAGTTGTATCGTCAAAATTTACTTTTTCGGCTTGAAAGCGTAAACGATTAACTTGTCCACCATTTTGGCTCTCAATCGCTGGATTTTTTAGTGATTGTTCCAAAACATTTATATCTCTGGAACTACCCAATACAAAACTGTAGCCATTTTCAGAGACTACTCTTGTTAGGGGTTGATTCAGTTCAAATTTAGATGTCAATGGTTGTGGTTGTATCGGATTATTACCATTATCAATAGTGAAATCTCTGCTCAAACTAGGCTGATATATTTCTCCTCTGGCATTATATATTACACCTTTATCTTCCACAAAATAATACTCAAAGCGATCGCCTCTAAGTATTTGTTCACCTCTTTTCAAATTAACATTATTTTGAGCGACAGCAACTCTATCAACTAAATTCACCGAAATTTCATCAGCAATTAAAATCCCGTTAGAAAAACGAATTACAACATTACCCTTAGCTTTAATGATTTGTTCTTTATCTAAATATTCTTGTTCATCAGCCAAAATCTCGACTACATTTAAAGAATCAGAAAGATTACTTTTAGTCTCTTGACTGTCTTGAACAATTTCAAATTTTGGGGAATCAACTTCAAATTCAAACTGACGGACAGTGCCTTGACGAGTTTTAGTAATTAATTTCTGATTCGGTTTTTTCCATGGAGAGGAATAATCATTCTTTTGTATACCAATCTGTCTACCTAACGATTCCGCTGTCGTTTCTGGAGGCATTTCGATGTCAATAGGAATGGGATTATAAGGTGATATTTTTTTGGTAATGATGAGTTGGAAGAATTCGCTGGTTGATTTATTGTCGGTAAAACTCTATTTTCCGCCAAGATAAAAGATGATTGATTTTTATTAACAGGAGTCTGGCAAGTCAGTGAAGAATTTGGCGTACAGGTAATGAAAATACTACTTAAAATGGGAATCATCGGCTTGATTGCTTTTCTAAAGAAAATAGAATATCTGAGAAAATCGGTGGTACTGGAAATTTTCCAGATTTAAATATTAACAAGTATAGGAGAGATTGACACTTTAATTAGTGAAGATAGTCAAATACTTTGAATAGCAGAATTATTGCACTTGAGAATATCGATTATTTTTATCCCACTAGTAATTTATGTATTGCGATCAAAGTACTTTATGATAAATATAGTAAGGTGACTTGATGGGGAATAATGGATCAACTAACTGGATTAAAAAGTACTTCTGAGTTGCTGGAATTGATAAATAGTTTTGATGAAAAAATTACTTTAACTTCTGTGTTATACGATATTGACTCATTCAAAGGTGTTAATGATTTTTTTGGATTTGAACAAGCAGATCAAATTTTGATTCAGTTAGCTAATTTACTCAAAGACTATGCACAAAAATATCAAGGTCATATTTTTCGCTACGCTGGTGATGAGTTTCTACACGTCTTACCCCATAACACTGAACATGAAGCCGTTGAGATTGCTAATGGATTTGTGAAGTTGGTTCAAAATCAAAAAATTCCCTATGGACATCGTTACTCAAGTCGAAGGATATTAACGGTAAGTGCCGCTATCTTTTCTGCTTTTCCTATATCTACTGGAAAATATCCTCAAAAAATCGATCGAGTTTATCAAGGAATTAGAATGGCAAAAGAACCTTATGGTTTTTCCCATAATCATGGTTTTGGTGGTTTTGAAGAGCATAGTCAAGTTATTATTGTCTATTTATAAACTATTTGACGATCACTTTTAAATATTTAAGGTAAAAATAAGTCATTAGAATGACTTTGTTATATAGCAGAGAACTGGTTGATTAGGACATTGATGATTTCTAAAAGTATTGCTATGTAGAGATTTTAACCTTTGTCCTTTATCCTTTGCCTCTTGTCCTTTACTATACAAACAGATTCAATCAGAGCAAGAATGACAGTGATTAACGTAGGCAAAATCTATATTTTTATCTTTATAAGTAAAATCATAATTTGACCTTTTTCAATTTCAGGGCATTGGTAACAACAGAAACCGAACTAAAAGCCATTGCCGCTCCCGCTAACATGGGATTTAATAGTAAACCCCATAGAGGATAAAAAATACCTGTAGCAACGGGAATCCCAATTACATTGTAAATATAAGCAAAAAAGAGATTTTCCTTGATATTTTTCATGGTTGCTTTACTTAATTTGATTGCCGCTACAATGGATTGTAAATCTCCTGATATTAAGGTTATATCACTAGAGGCGATCGCAATATCTGTACCTGTACCAATAGCAAAACCCAAATCAGCTTGAGCCAAAGCAGGGGCATCATTGATCCCATCCCCTACCATCGCTACTAATTTGCCTGTTTTTTGCTGAATTTCCTTGATTTTTGCTGATTTATCATCAGGACGAACTTGGGCGTAAAAATGACGAATACCCACTTCTGAAGCTATCTTTTCGGCGGTGGCTTGATTATCTCCCGTTAACATCATCACTTCCAAACCCTGTTTTTGCAAAGCTTTAACTGCTTCTTGAGAAGAAGGCTTCAGAGCATCAGCAAGGGCGATTAAACCTTTAATTTTACCGTTGATAGCTATCCAAGCGTTAGTTTTCGCAAAAACTTCTTTATTACATAACTGCTCTAATTTGGTTGTGTTAATCCCCAATTCCTGTAACCACATTTTTGTCCCCACTTGTACAAAATTATTATTAATCATTCCTTCCACACCTCGCCCTGAAATTGCTTGAAAATTATCAACTTCATCAACAAGATTTTCAGGTACAGAAGGTTTATCATCCTTTGTAATTCTAAGTTGCGAGTTCACAGTTACGAGTTCTAAGTTTAATTGTAGTTGAGCATATTCGACGATCGATTCTGCGATAGGATGTTCAGATTGTCTTTCTAAACTGGCGACTAATTGTAAAATTTGTGGTTCTGTGGCAGTGCCTTCCACGGTGATAAAATCTGTTACCATTGGTTTGCCTGCGGTCAAAGTTCCTGTTTTATCGAGGACAATGGTTTTTAACTGATGAGCTAACTCCAAACTACTGGCATCTTTAATTAAAATACCGTGATTCGCTCCTAGTCCAGTTCCTACCATGATGGAAGTCGGAGTTGCTAACCCCAAGGCACAAGGACAAGCAATAATCAAAACATTGACACTAGCAATTAAGGCTAAGGTAAAATTGTCAGCTAATAACCACCAAGCACAGAAGGTGATCACTGCAATAATTATCACTGTAGGTACAAACCAACTAGTAATGCGATCGGCTAATTTTTGAATTGGTGCTTTACTACCTTGGGCTTGTTTAACTAATTCAACGATTTGAGCTAAAACGGTATCTTTTCCTACCCTTGTGGCCTGAAATTTAAAAATACCTGTTTTATTAATAGTTGCTCCCATTACCGCATCTCCCACGGGTTTTTTTCCTTGCTCAGGTGTCCGCGGTCCCCCTGCTGTC
>JAALKG010000081.1 GCA_011088145.1 Cyanobacteria bacterium MH1_Bin12
TATCAGGAAAGACAGAAGCAGTTAAAAAATTACGCACGACGATCGTCAACTCTAGTTTAACTCCTACTATGGCAGATTTATTATCATCATCTTTAGTAGAAAATCTCGATTTAGGGACTAAAAATATTGGTTTACTACTACGCTTTCAAAGTATTGAAGCCAGTGTGACAGAACAATTACGACAAATACAAGACGAGGCTAAAGAATTAGGTTTATCTTTTGAAGTTTATCAAAACGATGATGAGTGCCTTTTATGGGAAAATATTAATAAAATTTATCAAGTAAGTGATCAACAATCTATTTTATGTAAGCTTGGTATGCTTCCGAATCAGATAGTTGATTTTTTGGCTGATTGTCAGGGTGATTGTATTTTCAATATTAGTACGGGAATTGGTCATGGTTTATGGCTTGAAAATACTACGATTACTCAGATCAAAAAATTACGACAGTCCTGTGAAAATAATTCTGGATTTTTAACTATTTTGATGTCGTCGCCTGAAATAAAAGAACAGGTCGAACCTTGGGGTTATGTCGGTAATGGTATTAATATGATGAGAACAATTAAACAGAATTTTGATACTCAAAATATATTTTGCGCTCGTCTTTAGGAAATCCCACATAAATAATTATACTCTTTGAGCTTATTTGAATATCAAGCTATTGGCTTTGGCAATTTTTAGTAATGATAGTTTATTGGCACTTAAGTTCTCTAAATGTATATTTTTTTGAACTCAAATAATTGAGTTTTTAAAGAGTGAGTATAGCAAAAGAAGAGAAAATAATTACTGAAATATTTGATATTTAATCTTTATCAAATAACTAACAATACCAGTTCAAAAAATATTGATTTTGTTAATTGATTGTCACCTATTTTTTTATCTTTAGATTTGTCGTTGACAAATATAAAAACTTTTTTATAATGATATTCTGAGTCTTTCGTTTACTTTTTCACGGGTGTATTTTTTCCTTGAGCATCAACAAAATTAAAATCATTAATAGACTCTTCTTCTAATTTAATTGATATGCCTGGAGTTGGTGTTTGAGAAGATTCTTCTTCAAAGTTTTGTTCTAAATTAGGTGTATTATTTTCTGATATTTTTACAGGTAATTTGGGTGTTTGGAGGCTAAATATTTTACCTAATTCTAATCGTAGAGATTTAAGTAATTCAGGTTCGGAGTCAACCAATTTTTTAACATCTTCGGCTGAATTTAAAAATTTCTGAATTTCGAGTTTTGTCCCTAGTAAGCTTTTTTTCTTTTCTAATAATTGCTGTTGTTCTACCTGTAATTTTTGTAATTTATTCGCTATATCTTGGTCTAATTTTTGAAAAATATTTACATATCCCATAATAAATGCTCCTTTGTATTCAAGAACTGATGATTATAAATCATCCTAGTTTTTAGTATTGTTGTGGAAAGAAAAAATAAATAAGAATCGATCAACTCGCAAATCTTGTCTGAATCATTCAAAACAGAGAATCAGTCATCGGATGGTTGATTATCGATTTTTGTATAACTCACGATATGATAACTAGAGTTCGATTCATTATATATTGTTGAGTTTATTTTAAAGCAAAAATTTTTTTGATGAAAAAATCATGAATGCAAATGATGAAAAAGATACTATTATCTTAGAGTTGAAAAATATTAATTTGATGACCAATTTTGGTACCACTCAATTACTCAATAATATTTCGCTCCAAATCAATCATCAAGAAAGAATTGGTATTGTCGGTGCTAGTGGTGCAGGTAAATCTACGTTACTTAAATTATTTAATTATTTACATAGTCCTAACCAAGGAGAATTTTTTTTTCGACAAAAATTAATTAATAATGTTAACCCATTACAATTAAGACAAGAAGTTGTTCTTGTGCTTCAAGAGCCTAAATTGTTATCTATGACAGTGCGATCGTCTTTAGTTTATCCTTTAGAATTGCAAATGTTATCTGAGCCAGAAATTAAAGAGCGATTATCGTGGTGTTTAGATATATTATCAATTCCTCAAGCATGGTTATCACGTCAAGAAAATGAACTTTCTGTCGGACAAAGACAGTTAGTCTCGATCGCTCGTGGTCTAATCATGCGTCCGAAAGTGTTATTGTTAGATGAGCCAACTTCTGCCTTAGATTCGGGAAAAAGTCATTGGCTAAGAGAAACATTAATTAATGTATCTGTCCATGAATCTATGACGATGGTCATAGTTAATCATGATTTAGAGTGGATCAAGAATTTTGCTGATCGGATAATTTACTTAAATCAAGGAAAAATCCAACAAGATTTGACAATAGATAAAATTAATTGGAAGATAATTGAGGATAACTTATTGGCAAATAATACTTATCACGATTTCGACGACTTCTAAAGTAGTAAAATTAATAGAATTAAAGCTCAACATCTTACTTAAACAAATGAATCAGTCTGCATCGTTTAATCCTAAGAATATAATTATTCTCATCGTTGACGATTTGAAACAAAATTTAAAGCTGTTGAATATCATACTTGAAGCCCAAGGCTACCAAACTAGTTTGGCATTAAGTGGTAGAGATGCCTTAGAAAGATTAAGGGTACTAACTCCAGATTTAATTTTATTGGATTTAATGATGCCTGATATTAGTGGTTTAGAAGTCTGTAGCGAAATTAAATCTCAAGATGAATATAAAGATATACCAATTATTTTTCTAACTGCTAGTCAAGAAGAAAGCCATCTTAAAGAAGCTTATAAATTAGGTGCACAAGATTACGTTACCAAACCTTTCCGTAAAGCGGAATTGCTAGGTAGAATTAAAACCCAATTAACTTTAAGTAGTCAAACTAAATATATTAGTCAGTTGGAAGCTGAAATTTTGGAACTCAAAACTTTGAACTCAGAATTGAGAACTAAATAACATTTTATCTGTTACCTATTTCTTCTTTGCTATTCTCTATTTCTAAACAATAATCGCATTTACTTAAATTTAAGAAATAGTTTCGATAGCATTCTCAATTTTCAATTCTGAATTACTCTTATGGAAACTAAAATAAAAGTATCTGATAATTTATATCTTTCAAAAATGGGTTGTGGTACATGGGCATGGGGAAATCGATTTCTCTGGGGCTATGAACCGCAAATGGATGAACAATTACAGCAAGTCTTTAATCTTTGTGTATCTGAAGGAGTCACATGGTTCGATACTGGAGATTCTTACGGTACAGGCAAATTAAACGGGCGAAGTGAGAGTTTGCTCGGTAAGTTTACCAATGAATATAAAGGTAATTGTCAAAATGAAATTGCGATCGCAACTAAGTTAGCAGTTTATCCTTGGCGATTGACTCCCCAAGCAATAATTAATGCTTGTCAAAAGTCCGTCTCTAGATTAGGTCGTCCTGTGGATTTAGTGCAAATGCACTGGTCTCCTGCTAAATATTTACCTTGGCAAGAAAAGCCATTATGGAAAGGTTTGGCTCAATTATCACAACAAGGTTTAGTAAAAGGAATTGGTTTATCTAATTATGGTCCTAAAAATTTACAACGAGCCTATGATTTTTTTCAGGCAGAAGGAGTAAAAATTAGTACCTTACAAATTCAATACTCTTTACTTTCAACCTATCCGATACAAGAATTAGGTTTAAAGCAATTATGCGATCGCTTAAATATTCAAATTATCGCTTATAGTCCTCTTACCTTAGGAATTTTGACTGGTAAATATCAAGATATTAATAATTTGCCGTCAGGGCCTAGAAAAGGCTTATTTAAAGGCTTATTACCGAAAATTAAACCCTTATTACAAACTTTAGATGCGATCGCTCAAAATAATCAAAAAACCATAGCACAAGTAGCCCTTAACTGGTGTATTTGCCAAGGTACAATTCCTATCCCTGGAGCTAAAAATGTTAAACAAGCTCAAGAAAATATTGGGGCCTTAGGATGGCGTTTATCACCAGCAGAAATAACTGAATTAAATACTATAGCTCTTGGTTTAGAAAAAAAAATGATTCAAAATATTTTCCAAACCACTTAGGATTTGCTGAAAAATGTAATTATAAACGTCTAATGTGAATTAATTTGATTGATCTGGGTTAGTAGCTATAAGCTATAAGCTTTATGCTTATAGCTTGTGAATTGGTCTACAATTACCAGATCTTAAAAACGTTTTTTAACTTGCTTCTCAGTTACCACCAACTACATTTTCAACTTAACCATGACGGGGATGAAGTTGCATTAATTTTCTCACTTCTTCTGCATGATAAGAACTACGAGTTAAAGGAGTGGAAACAACTTGTAAAAAACCAATTTGTTCACCATATTCTCGCCAATTATTAAATTGCTCTGGAGTAACAAACTCTTGAACGAGTAAATGATTAGATGAAGGTTGTAAATATTGTCCAATGGTAATAATATCGCAATCCATCCCCCTTAAATCATCCATGACCTGTTTAACCTCTCTATCTGTTTCACCTAAACCCACCATAATGCCAGATTTAGTATAGACTCTAGGTGATAGTTCTCTCGTTTTTTTCAACAGCTCTAATGAACGTTGATATTCTCCTTGAGGACGTACTTTGCGATATAGTCGAGGAATTGTTTCTGTATTGTGATTCAAAACCTCTGGTTTAGCATCTAATATTGTCTCTAAAGCAACCCAATTAACGCATAAATCAGGGATTAAAACTTCGATCGTCGTTTGGGGAGAAAGTAGACGAATCTCTTCAATACAAGCCACAAATTGACTAGCACCGCCATCTGCTAAATCGTCTCTATTTACGGAAGTGACGACAACGTGTTGGAGATTCAAACGTTTGACCGCTTGAGCTAAACGTAACGGCTCTGTCGAATCAAGTTCTCTAGGAGTTTTATCAAAATCAATATCACAATAAGGACAAGCACGAGTACAAGCTGGCCCCATAATTAAAAAAGTTGCGGTACCAGCATTGAAACATTCTCCAATATTAGGGCAAGATGCTTCTTCACAAACAGTATTCAAACTCAAGTCTCTTAAAATATCTTTAACGCTACCTACTCTCTGAACTTGAGGTGCTTTAACTCTTAGCCAATTTGGTTTAACTGCCACAATTGTTTATCTTTAATTTACGATCACTTCAACTACCACCGATTCTATACTATTTTTGTTTTGAATAACAAGAATCAGCTTAGAGGGTAATTTATGGAGCTATATCAACTTAAGTTTTACTCTGGTAAAGTTGAGTGTAATAACTTATTAGTTTGATCATTATCCTACGTCATTATATCTAAAACGAAAGTCAATTCGATCGAGAACAAAAAATATATTGAATAATCCCCTTGACAATTCATGTCCCTACAAGAGGATTTTCAAGATTTATTTTATCTTTTTTTAGGTAACAAAGCGACAGGATTCACTGCTTTTGTGCCTTTAACACGAATTTCAAAGTGTAAATGAGGACCAGTACTAAAACCTGTACTACCCATTTTGGCAATTTGTTGACCTTGTTTTACCCATTGTCCATTACGCACCATAATTTTACTATTATGAGCGTAGAAAGAAATACTACCATCAAAATGTTTGATTTTGACTAAATTACCATAACCACCAGAATTCCAACCTGCGGAAACAATTTTTCCATCAGCAGCCGCAACAATAGGAGTTCCAATAGGAGCAGCAATATCAATTCCTTTGTGCATTCTACCCCAACGCCAACCATATCCGGAGGTAAATACCCCTTTAGCTGGCCAAATATAACCTTTAAAAGTCTTTGACTCTTCTGCTAATAAAGGTTCAGGAGAATCAATTTTAGGTAAATTTGGTGAAATTATATTTTCTAATGAAGGACTGGTACTAGGATCATAGTATTCAATTTGAATAGGTACAGCACTCAACAACTCTTCTTGAGCAGATGATTTTTTCTTATTTTGCTTAGAAGGATCAATTGTTTTAACTTGTTGAGAAACTAAAGTATTGTCTTTAACAGAGTTCTTTTTATTCAAACTTGAAGCATCAACATTGTCTACATTAACAGCTGAATTAGATTCTTTCTGTTTTAGGATTACTTTATTTGAAACAGATGGAACGACAGGTATGTTAACAGGCTGATTTAAGCTCTTATTATTATTATTTTCTACTGCAACCGGAATAGAGATTGATTGTGTTTCTAATGGAGAATTCGAATCTATATTAATGTTTATGGATGTTGGTTTATTTTCCTCAGTAGCTTGATTGATTTGTTCAGAAGCAACAATGATACTGGAAGCCGTTTCAGATAATTCTGAAGTCTTATTTTGTGCCTTTTCTGTTAAAACAACAGCTTTTTCACTATTTTGAATTAAAAGGGTTGGTTGAGCAATTTTTGCATCTTTCTGTGGGAAATCCTCATTTGCCTGAGCTGAATCTGGACAAGCAATTATCCCCAAGGCAATTGCTAAAGTAGTCTGAGATAATGTCCTTAATATTAATTTCAAATTCATATACATATCCATATCCATAATTTTTTTTACTCGTCACACACCAAATAATTATTGTGCTGTTTGACTCTTGAATCAAACAACAATGTCTGATTTTTATTTTTAACTGATATTATTTTGTCAGATTAAATTTTAGCTTAATATATCAAGAAATATGGTCTTCTATCCAATTTTATGATATGAATTTCTTATCAGTCATATTTTAACTCTTTCAAAATTCTGGCCCCGACTAGTTCTACCAGATATATTCTATTTATCATTGTATTAAAGAAATTAGCATCGATCGTCAAACAAATACACTTATCAAACGAGAATAAAATAAAGAGTATTTTCAACTGTTAAGATGACTTATTTAATCATATAACAGCTATCTTTGATAATAAAAACTTATATTAACATAATCAATTTGTTAAAATTTATGTCAATTTGATAAATTGAGTATAAATAACTAGGCAAAATTAATTAGATCTTTGAAAGCTAGATTTAATAGCTTTTGTCCATGATGTAGACGAAAAATTGCTCGAAATGAAACTTGATTAGGAAAGATAATTCATTTTGTTCCTAGCAAATATTAGCCAGGATTTTGACGTAAATGCGATCGCATTTCTATCAAGGAAGCCTGATCAAATAATCTTTTTTTGATCAAGCTAAATTATCCCATAAACAATTTCATCGAACAAAAATTCGGCTCATAATTTATTAGTTAACTTTAAATGTTTCCACAGAAGATTGTAATTGACGAGCTTTATTTACCGTTTCCTCCAGAGAATTAGCAACTTGAGTTGAAGAATCGGAACTAATTTGAGATACCTTGGCAATTTCCTTCATCAAATTAGTTACTATTTCTGAAGTTTCAGTTTGAGATATTGTCGCACCACTAATAGATTGTAATAAATCATTAATTTGTTGAGAAACTTCAGTAATTTCTCCAAAACCTTTTTTAGCCTCGGCTACTAATTTAGTACTTTCAACCACTTGAGCCGTACCATCTTCCATTGCTTCTACCACGCTGATGGTCTCTTTTTGAATTGCCTCAACAATTTGTTCAATTTCCTTCGTTGCTGATGCTGACTGTGCCGCTAACTGTCCAACTTCTTCTGCTACTACCGCAAAACCTCTACCTTCTTCTCCTGCACGGGCAGCCTCAATACTGGCATTGATAGCTAACAGATTGGTTTGTAATGCTATCTGATTGATTAAAGAAATAACCTTAGAAATTTCTTGAGAAGATTCTCCTAAACGTTTTACCTTCTTCGTGGTTTCTCCTACCGTATCTCTTAATTGCACGATACTATTTACCGTTTTATCAATAGTACCACCTCCAGTTTCTGCCGTTGTAGATGCCTTTTTCGCAACTTGAGCCGCAGTTTTAGTATTTTGGGCAACCTGTTGAATTGATTGAGTCATTTGTTCAACAAAATCCAACATTTCTTGAATATTGTGAGATTGACTAGCTGCTTCTAGAGCTAGTTTGTTCATTTCCTCTTCATCATTAACCAAAGATTTATTAACATTAAGAGTCGTATCTTTTACCTGAGTTACAATATCTCGTAGACTTTCCACAATTGAATTAAAAAAGTCAGCAACAATACCAATTTCACCTTCACTAATTTGAGCTCTAACTGTTAAATCTCCATTAGATGCCCCTTCTACATCGTAAAGTAAAGATAGCAAGTCGTTTTGAATATTTTCTTTTTGTTTTTGTTGTTCTTGAGCTAATTTTTCAGCTTCCTCCTTAGCCGTTTCTACTTCTTGTAAAGATTTCTGCTGATCATCAAGTAATAATTTAACTTGGGTTACCAGATTATTAAAGTTATTTCCTAAATCTGTGGTTTCTAAACTACCTTCTACTGGGGCAACAGCATCTAAGTTTCCTTCAGCAACTTCTTCAGCAACATCAGCCAATTTAGTTAATGGAGTTGATAATTGATTAGCAACATAAAAAATAATTCCCGTAGCCGCTAAAGCTAAAATACCACCCGCAACTAAAAATACCCAAATCAATTCTTGTCCTGCCGACTGTATTTCTTTTTCATCAATAGATGAAATAGCAACAAATTGAACGTTAGGAATTGCATTTAAATAAAAGCCACATTATATTCTCTTACGGTTTTACAGCTAAAATTCAAATCAAGTAACAGTGACAAGTCTATCAACCAATAAAGACGATTTCTTTGGTTTACCAGTCCGATTATATGAGAAGGCATATTAGGAATACTGCTCAATCGATGACTTTGTATTACTAATACCTCTTGTGCGTACTTCATTGGCAATATAGCCTGAGTTTGTGAATCAAGTTGTAACCTTAAATAAGGTTCTCCTAAATCTGTCTGGATTTGAGGCGAAGATAACATCATAATCTTAAATTACCGATTTTATTGCATTCAAAATTTCTTGTTCAGTGTAAGGTTTAGTCACATACACATCAACACCTTGTCTTTTGCCCCACATTTTATCAATCTCTTGATCTTTAGAAGTACAGGCAATGATTGGCAAATCTTTTGTATTGGGGTTCTTTTTCAAACTACGACATAATTCCAAACCGCTCATCTCTGGCATTACGACATCAGTAATAACTAAATTCGGTTTTTCGGATCAGGTTTTTCTTAGTCCTTCTTTACCTGTATTGGCTGTAATCACGTTATAACCACCTGCTACTAAATAACTTTTTATCAATTGCATTTCTGAGGCAGTATCTTCAACAACTAATATCGTAATCATTTGCTTTATTTGTCCTAATTTAATAATTAATAATTTCTGTAAATTTTATTGATACTAATTAATAGTTAATAACTTATTAATTTTATAGAAAAAAGCTATTTATGTTATATAAGAATATTATATCTCTACTTGTGTAAACAATCATTATTCAGTCATAATTTAACATTAATTTGAAGATAAATATTCACCTTATTTAAGCATCACTTAAATAACGAAAAGCGATTTCTAATAAATCATCTTGGGTAAAAGGTTTTGTCATATAATCAGTCGCACCTGACATTTTTGCTTTTGCCCGATTAATAATGCCTGTATTACCTGTTAGCATTACTATAGGTACGTCTTTGAATTTAACATTTTTTCTTAATCAAGAACAAAGTTGATAACCGTCAATTAAAGGCATGCCAATATCCATAAAAATTAAATCTGGTTGGATACGATTCATCAACATCATTGCTTTTGCCGCATTGTTGATGGGGAAAACTGCAATATTGTCTTGATCTAAAAATTCTTTAGTCGAGGTTTTTGCTAAATATTTAATTGGGTTGACCGTGTTGTTCCCTGCTATGACCATTTTCCCTTCATGCTAACTATCAGTTCCTATCCTTTTATGATAATCAAATTTATGATCGATTTTCGTGTGATTAAATTTTGAATATTTGAATATATCCTGAAAAAAATCTATAAATTAAATGATCAGCATAGATTCTCATATTAAGCCATTAATCTTAAATTTGTTCAAAAAACATAAACCTTTTTTTTTAAATGTATTCAAATGATACTAAATTTTGATAATACCTTAAGGTATAAGACTTACGTAATTAAATAAACTATGAAAGAAAATTGTGTAATTCTTGTGTAGATGGAATTGTTTTTAAAAAAACTTAATCTTTTTGGATGAAGATAATCAAGGGAAATCAACAAGAAGTTATGTTTATTAACGATAAGGTCTAATGGATTTTGATCCAATGCAGTTGTTTTAAAATGTTATGATTGCCTGTACAATCGGATTTTTTTGGTTACTATGAAATGTGCGATCGCTCAGTTAAACCCCATTATTGGAAATTTATCACGAAATGCTCAACAAATAAACGAACAAGCAATTTTAGCTGTGCAATCTGGGGTTCATTTATTACTAACACCTGAATTATCTATGTGTGGTTATCCTCCAAAAGATTTACTTTTAAAAGACAGTTTTATTGAGCAAATGAGGATAGAGTTAGAAAAACTTGCCCAGACAATTCCACCTCAAATTTATCTGTTGGTGGGTACTGTAACCGAAAATCCTTTAGCCCTTGAACGAGGACAAAAACCACTTTATAACAGTGTTGCTTTGCTTCATGATGGTGACATTGAACAAATATTTCATAAGCGACTTTTACCCACTTATGATGTCTTTGAAGAAGCTCGTTATTTTAGTAGTGGTAATCAACCTAATTATTTTTCGATCGATGATATCAAAATTGGGGTGACAATTTGTGAAGATTTATGGAATGACGAAAATTTCTGGGGTCAAAAAAACTATGAGATTAATCCCATCAAAGATTTAGTTAATTTAAAGGTTGATTTGATTGTTAATTTATCTGCTTCTCCTTATATAGTGGGAAAACAAAAACTTAGAGAAGCAATGTTAACTGATATCGCCAAACGATATCAAAAGCCGATTATTTATGTAAATCAAATTGGTGGTAATGATGATTTAGTTTTTGATGGTAACAGTTTCGCTTTGAATAGCAAAGGTGAATTAATCGCAAAAGCGAAAGCTTGTGAAGATGATTTAATTTATCTCGATTATGATGCCACCAATAACAATTTATTTAGCACTGTTATTCATCGTAATTTTGAAACCGAAGAAGAAGAAATATATCATGCCTTAGTGTTAGGAGTCAAAGACTATGCCAGTAAATGTGGTTTTAGTAAAGTGGTTTTGGGTTTAAGTGGTGGAATTGATTCAGCTTTAGTTGCAACTATCGCTACTTCTGCTTTGGGTAACGAAAATGTCTTAGGGATATTAATGCCCTCTCCTTATAGTTCCAGTCATTCGATAACCGATGCTGAGCAATTAGTCGATAATTTAGGAATTAATAGTACTTTATTACCAATTAAAAATGTGATGGCGAGTTTTGATAATACTTTAGATTCTTTGTTTGTCGATACCGAATTTGGAATAGCAGAAGAAAATATCCAATCTCGTATCCGTGGTACTTTGTTGATGGCGATATCGAATAAATTTGGTTATCTGTTATTGTCAACGGGAAATAAATCAGAGATGTCGGTGGGTTATTGCACTTTATATGGGGATATGAATGGAGGTTTGTCTGTAATTGCGGATGTACCAAAAACCAAAGTATTTTCTTTATGTCGTTGGTTAAATCGTGATACAGAAATTATCCCTGAAAATATTATTAATAAGCCTCCCAGTGCTGAATTAAAACCAGATCAGGTGGATCAAGATTCTTTACCTCCTTATGATATTCTTGACGATATTCTCGATCGCTATATTAATCAACATCAATCGATGGTTGATATAGAAGACTCTGGAGATGATGTAGCCATTATCAAAAAAATTGTCAAGTTAGTTGCTAGAGCTGAATTTAAAAGAAAGCAAGCTGCTCCTGGTTTGAAAATAACAGATAGAGCATTTGGTACGGGTTGGAAAATGCCTATTGCTAGTCGTTGGTATTTTGATAATTCTTGATTGTTTAACGGTTTTCTAAGTTAAGTATTTAAGCGAAGGCATCCAAAGGAAAATAGTTAGTGGAAAAACTTTTTCTGGATTTATTAACTGATTTGTTGGGTAATTTATTTTTTGTAAAATAATTCGACTTGAAGATATTTTCAACCAAATTGTATGGCAAAGGTTTGGAAAAAAAGTATCCTTGACCAAATTCACAACCTAAATTATTAAGTATTTCCAATTGTTCTTTAGTCTCAATTCCTTCTGCCACCACTTCCATATTGAGATGTTTCGCCAAAGTTATGATTGTATCGACAATATTGATACCATCATCATGATTCTTCATTCTACTAATGAAAGAACGATCGATTTTGAGTTGATCAACAGGAAAACGATGTAAATAACTTAAAGAAGAATAACCTGTACCAAAATCGTCAATACTTAATCCGATGTTACGGGTGCATCCCAGTTTGGATATGAGTAAAAATACTCAGTGAAATAATAGCAAAA
>JAALKG010000082.1 GCA_011088145.1 Cyanobacteria bacterium MH1_Bin12
TTATGGAACAAAAATTTTATGACCTTTCTTCCAATATCAAAATCAGGTCGCACCCATACTGTGCAGCCAAAAAAGAAAAATATTATGGATTCCATGGGCATTTGATGATTACTGGAACAGGAATAATTACAGGTATTAGTTTAACAGCAGCCAATGGTTCTCAACGGGAAGCCTTGTGGGATTTAGTCGATAATATCGAAGGTTTAGTAATTGGAGACAAAGGTTATATTAGTGAGCAATTAGAAAAAGAACTTGACAGCAATGGAATTAAATTACAGACACCATTACGAAAAAATATGAAAGAAGTTCGTTCCAAATCTTTACTCAGAATGTTAATGAAAATTCGCCGTTTAATAGAAACAGTAATAGGGCAGTTAGTTGAGCGATTTAATATCGAAAAAGTTTGGGCTAGAGATACTTTCGATTTAACAAATAGAATCAATCGCAAAATATTAGCACATACGGTTTGTCGTTGGCTTAACCGCAAAAATGAAAATCCCTTACAATTTGAGACTTTAGTTTCAGCATAATTTTAGTTGCACATCGCGTATTAAATATTCTCCTGACTGTCGAGACTACAAAATGAATTTATGAGTCCATGATTACGATTTTTCAATACTTGTGTCAAATCTATGGCTCTTAAATTCTGAGTCCTAACCTCACAACTATATTTTTTCAACAAACCCTAATTATTAATTTCATAATGGGGTTTGATTGCTTTTTGGTTGCCTGATGTTTAATAATTGATTACGGATACTAGCTCAACAAATAACACTGTAAAATGGTCACAGATATCGAATCTCAATTACAAACTTTAGCAGAATCTGCTCAAAGTGCGATCGCTTCTACGGATAATTTATCCTCACTCGAAGAATTAAGAATTAAATATTTAGGCAAAAAAGGGGAATTATCCCTTATTTTAAAAGGGATGGGGAAATTGTCAGCTGAAGATCGTCCTCGTATAGGTGCGATCGCTAATGAGATTAAAAGCACCATCCAAAATACCCTTACCAATCAACAAAACGATCTCAAACAAGCTCAAATCAACCACAAAATAGCCTCAGAAACTATTGATGTAACCATGCCAGGGGTAAGTCGTCCTTTAGGCAAAATACACCCTTTACAAAGCACAATCGATCGAGTTATTGATATCTTTGTCGGCTTAGGATACACCGTCGCTCAAGGGCCTCAAATTGAAAGTGACTACTACAACTTTACTGCCTTAAACACACCACCAGATCATCCCGCTAGAGATATGCAAGATACCTTTTATTTCGATGATGGTAACTTGTTACGTACCCACACATCCTCCGTACAAATTCGCTACATGGAAAACAATGAGCCTCCCATTCGAGTCATTGCACCAGGAAGAGTTTATCGTCGTGATACCGTCGATGCTACCCATTCCGCCGTGTTCCATCAAATTGAAATCTTAGCAGTGGGCAAAGGTTTAACCTTTTCTGACTTAAAAGGTACTATCAAAGAATTCCTCAGACAAATGTTTGGTGATGACTTACCAACAATATTTCGTGCTAGTTATTTCCCTTTCACAGAACCTTCTGCTGAAGTAGACGTAGAATGGCAGGGAAAATGGTTAGAAGTATTAGGTTGTGGAATGGTTGATCCCAATGTCCTCAAAGCTGTGGGATATGACCCTGAAATTTATACAGGCTTTGCCGCAGGATTAGGAATAGAACGCTTTGCTATGATTCAACACAAAATTGATGACATTCGTCGTCTTTACAATAGCGATCAACGTTTCCTGCAACAATTTTAGCCAAAATATAAAGTTTAACTACAGAAATAGGAAAATAAACACAAATTAATCAATAATATTACTCATCCTTGGCAAAAATGCTAGATTAGGATACGAAATACTCATTTTTTCGGGTTTAATTGTGTTTTTTACCGTTGTTATTCCTACTTATAACCGTTTACCAATTCTAAAAAAATGTCTGATTGCTTTAGAACAACAGCAATGGGACAGTGGATTGATCTGTGATTATGAAATTATCGTTGTTGATGACGGCTCGAGGGATCAAACCCTGTCATGGTTAGATGAAAATCAAGAGAATCTACCTCATGTCAAACTAGTTTGCCAAAATCATCGTGGTGCAGCGATTGCTCGTAATTTAGGAGTGGAAAAGTCTCAAGGGGATTGGATTATCTTTATTGACAGTGACTTAGTTGTTACTAACAATTTTTTACAAGCCCATGGTCAGACTTTAGATTCTGCTCAAAATAAACAAGGAGACGATCGCATTTTTACTTATGGTGCAGTAATTAATACTTGTAACTTTGAAAATCCGACCTCTGAACCTTATAAGATAACTGATTTTTCCGCGGCTTATTTTGCCACTGGTAATGTTGCGATCGCCAAAAAATGGTTATTAAAAGCAGGATTATTTGATCCAATGTTCAGTCAATATGGTTGGGAAGACTTGGAATTAGGAGTAAGACTAAAAAAACTAGGCTTAAAACTAATTAAATGTCCCACAGCCGTCGGTTATCATTGGCATCCTCCTTTCAATCTTGAACAAATATCACAATTGATAGAAAAAGAAATTGAAAGGGGAAAAATGGGAGTATTGTTCTATAAAAAACATCCCACTTATGAAGTCAAAATGATGATTCAGATGACATGGTTGCATAAATTACTTTGGGGAATTTTATCTCTAGGTGGCAAATTAAATGAAAATACTCTTAAACCTTTATTGCAATGGTTAATAAATCAAGGCAAACCCCAACTTGCATTAGAAATAGCCCGTATATTTCTAAACTGGTATCACGTTCAAGGAGTATATTCAGCCTATCAAAAAAGTAAATCATGAAAAAAATTAACAGATTAAAAAATTGAAAAAAAAAGATAACTATTTATAATTTGTCCATATAATACTGTTAGACCAAAATCTAAAAATTAAAAATAAATAAAATTTTATAAAAAATTACGGAGGAAAACATAATGCAATTGTTTATAGGACTTTTAATAGGTGGTGCTATTGGTGCAGGGATTTTATTTTTCTTAAATCAAGGAAAAATAGATTCCTCAATGTTGGAAAAGGAAAAAGAAAAAGCATTAGGTGAGGCAGAAAGTAATTTTGAAAATAGGAAACAAGAATTAATTTCATCATTAAGGCAAGAATATGATGCCGATAAAAATCGAGAAATTGACGAGATTGAACAAAATTATCAAAATCAAATTAATGAATTACAAGGAAATACCGAACAAGCAACTCAACTAGAAAATCGTGTTGCTGAATTAGAAGCAAACGAAGCTCAAATAACTCAACTATTAGAAAGTCGTATTGAAGAATTAGAAACCAAAGATTCGGAAATTAATGGATTACAAAATCGTATTACTGAATTAGAAGGTAGTAATGAGCAATCAACTCAAGTAGCTGATAGAGTTAATCAACTAGAACAGCAATTAGAGCAACAACAAGAAAATTATCAAACACAAATAGAAGATTATGAGTCTCAGATAGATAATCTACGAAATACCATCACCAATATTCAAGTAACTGAAGTCGAAAATGACGAAGAACCTTTGATTGATGAGCCTTCTGAACAGTTATTTTCTGATGAAAATAATGCAGATTTAGAGATAGAAGAAATACTTGAACAGCCAACAAATGAATCATCTTTTGATGTAAATAATGAAGAAATTGAAGAACTAGAAGAAGTTGAAGGCATCGAACAAAGCAATTTTGACTTAGAAGAAATAGTTGAAGAATCAACAAATGAATCTGCCGTAGATTTAACAAATGAAGAAGTTGAAGAATTGGATGATGGAGAATCGGCTTTTGATTTTGCATCTGAAGTTCAAGAATTAGGAGAAGATAATTTCAACTTAGATGAAATAGGTAAAGAGCAACTCGAAGATTCCCCTTTTGATTTAACAGGTGAACAACTCGAAGAATTAGATGATGGAGACACACCTTTTGATTTTGCATCTGAAGCAGAAGGATTGGAAGAGGGTAATTTTAACTTAGATGAGATAGTTAAAGAACAAGTCGAAGATTCTCCTTTTGATTTAGCAAGTGAAGAAGTTGAAGAATTGGATGATGCAGATTCAACTTTTGATTTTGTATCTGAAGCCGAAGAATTAGCAGGAAGTGATTTAGATTTAGATTTATCTCTTGATAGTGCAGAAGTTGAGGACTTAAATTTAGATACCTTTGATGATTCTTCCACAAAAGAATCTAATGATTTAGATTTGTCCGATGATGCTCTGAATTTGGATGCTTGGGATGAGTCTACCTCTGCACAAGCAGAACCAGATTTAGATTTATCTTTTGATAGTGATGATGATCTTAACCTTGATTTGAACTTCGGAGATGATGAATCTGGGAATGAAGATGAAATTAATTTGGATGCTTTATTAGACGAAGACCAAAATTAAACAATCTGTGTTTCAGATCATAAATTTAAATGATGAAGGTAATCTTTAATTGTCACTCCCCAATTAAAGATTTTTTCTATAACTAATTATGTATATTTATTTTAGTTTTCATAGGCGGAGACTTATCTTGAAAAAATGTTATTTTCAATGCCAGAAATTCTCTTAATTGTTCATATTTTCAACAATGATTTTTTTGCGAATAATTAAGCAATTTCGATCGTCATCCAAACGATCATATCTTAATTCATCTGCTATCTTTTGCATAATATTAATACCTCTTCCCCCTGTTGCTAAATTATCTTTCTTTTCCTCTTTTTTTTCTTGATGGGCTGTTTCTAATAAAAAAGGTTCTCCATTGTCCCAAATTTTAATTAAAATTTCCTGATCATTCAAAAAAATTTCAATTTCAATGGGAGTATCCACAGGTTGATCACAATGGGCATGTCGTACTGCATTAGTAAATCCTTCCGCTAAAGCTAATTGACATTGTAGCCATATTTTAGAAGTAATCCAATTTTTCTTAAGACCTTCAAATCTAGACAAAACCTCTTCTAAATAAACTAAATCACTTTTAACTTGAAATGAAATCTGATGTGAAGTTTTCAAGGGAAATTCTGTCCTCTTTTATATTAGGCTAATGTCTTCGTTGGATTTACATTACCATTATATTATAGTCAAAACTTACCCAACCAGAACTAGAAAAATCAATTTTTTATTTTGTTTGAGAATATGTAAGTTGCGATCGTCATTTTACCTAAAATCAAATTTTTTCATCACAAATATATGAATATGGCTTCATCACCACAATATTACCAGTGGCAAAAATATAAATGTGCTTACACAAGCTATAACAGTGATATAAATAGTGAATATGCGATCGTCTTAATTCATCCTATTGGCGTGGGTTTGTCAGGAATTTTTTGGCGACGTTTTCTCGATGCTCAAGCTAAATCCTCAGTTAAAATGCCTATCTATAATCCCGATTTATTAGGTTGTGGTGCTAGTGATTTAGCACGTGTTGCATATGATCCTAAAGATTGGGCGAGTCAACTCAATTATTTTATTGATAAAGTAATTAAAAAACCCGTTATTTTGTTAGTTCAAGGTGCGTCTTTTCCCATTGCTATTTATATGTCCAGTGGTGATTTAAAATCAGATAATATTAAGGGTTTAATCTTGTCGGGTCCTCCTGCTTGGAATATTATGATTAATGGTGGAAACTTGAGAATTAGTGAGATTATTTGGAATCTCTTTTTTGATAATATTATTGGTTCTTTATTTTATGAATATGCCCGCCGTCGAGAATTTATAAAATCTTTTTCGATTAAACAACTTTTTGCTAACCCTGAAGACGTTGATGAACAGTGGTTAGATATGCTCACCGAAGCGGCAAAGGAGAAAAAAAGTCGCTATGCTGTATTCTCTTTTTTAGCTGGTTTTTGGCGTAAAAACTATTTAAAATTAATGACAAAGTTAGACCAAAAAACTTTACTTTTAATGGGTGATAAAGCCACTAGTGTTAGTAAGGATGGTTTTAAAGAAAATCCTGAACAAAGAATAGAATTATACAAAGAAAATATTCCGAATGTTGAGGGTGAAATTATTAAAGGTAGAAACGTTTTACCTTACGAATCTACTGATCAGTTTTTAGAAGAAGTCATAAAATTCTATCAAAAATTTTGATGAAATCATTATTGATTTATTCATCTTTATCTACAAGATTTTAAATCTAAAATCATCATTCTTTTTACATTAAATAACTAATAATAATGATGGCAAAAACTATTAATTATTAGTTATCTTCTTGGTGGACATTCCCTTGCGTCTAACGCCGACGAGGGCTTCCAACGCAATTATTAATTATTAATTATCAACCTATGGGTACAATTCAAACAATTAAAGGTACAAAAGACATCCTGCCTCAACAAATAACTTATTGGCAATATCTGGAAAAAACTGCCAGTGAGATTTTAAGCAAAGCTTGTTATCAAGAGATTAGAACTCCTATTTTTGAGCAAACACCTTTATTTGAAAGAGGTATTGGAGAAGCTACAGATGTTGTTGGCAAAGAGATGTATAGTTTTGTTGATCAAGGTGAGCACTCTCTTACATTACGCCCAGAAGGCACAGCAGGAGTTGTGAGGGCTTATATTCAAAATAAACTTTTTGCCCTTGGAGGAATACAAAGACTTTGGTATTCAGGGGCAATGTTTCGTTATGAACGTCCTCAAGCAGGAAGACAAAGACAATTTCACCAAATAGGATTAGAGCTGTTGGGTAGTGACTCTGTTCGTGCGGATGTAGAGGTGATTGCTGTAGCTACAGATATTTTGACGACTTTGGGTTTAAAAAATCTTAGTTTACAATTAAATTCTGTAGGAGATCAAAATGATCGGGAAACATATAGACAAGCATTGATTGATTATTTAACTCCATACAAGGACGATTTAGACGCAGATTCAGTCGATCGCTTAAGTCGTAATCCCCTGCGTATTTTAGATAGTAAAAACCCTAAAACACAAGAAATAACAGTGAATGCACCAAGTATCTTGGACTATCTGAGCAATAGTTCTCGTCAACATTTTGAAGGGGTGTGTGGACTATTAACCGATTTAGGTATTGGTTATCAACTTAATCCTCGCTTGGTCAGAGGTTTAGACTACTACACTCACACTGCCTTTGAAATTATTTCTTCAGATTTGGGAGCTCAAGCAACTGTTTGCGGTGGTGGTAGATATGATGGTTTAGTTTCTCAGCTGGGAGGAGAAAAAACATCTGCTATTGGTTGGGCAATGGGTATGGAAAGATTAATTCTATTGTTAGAAAAACTTCAAGCTTTAGATGATAATAGTCCTGATATTTATTTTGTCTCTCGTGGAGAAAAAGCCGAAAATCAAGCCCTTATTATTGCTCAAAAATTACGTCAAAATGATTGGAAAGTTGAATTAGACTTGAGTGGTAGTAATTTTAAAAAACAATTTAAAAGAAGCGATCGCAGTGGTGCTAAAATGTGTTTAATTTTAGGTGATTCGGAAGTAGAAACCAATACGATTCAACTCAAAGATTTAATCACAGGAGAACAACAAACTTTAAATCAAGAAAAGTTAGTCGAATCATTACCGTCTAAAAAATAAAATTTAAAGGGCAAAGATTTTCTGATTTGCAAAGGGATTGAAACCGAAGAGCATTGAGCTATTTCGATAGATAAATACAGTTTAAGAAACGGATTTGGTTTTATAATCGTTTCGAGTAAATTATCTGTACCTCATAAATCTGGAAACGCTATAATCAGTAACACGCTATTTTTTGATTTATAGATGTTCGGCAATGGTAATTTAAGTTAATATGCTTTTAAAAGTTTGATGTTTTACGGCTGTCTGGAATTAGTTTTAATCAAATAAAAATATATAGTAATAATAAAAGATTGAATTATGGATAATAACGATTGGTTAAAGCAACTATTAATGATTGGTGTTGGTACAACTTCTTTAGCCGCAGAGAAAATGAAAGAAGTCAGCGAACAATTAGTACAAGAAGGTCAAATAAATTCTGATCAAGCCAAAGGCATAGTTGATGATTTTATGGATAAAATCCAATCAGAACAAGGTAATTTTCAATCTCAAATGGAAAAACAAGTTAGAAATATCTTGCAAGATTTGGGTGTTCCTCGTCAATCTGAAATGGATGAACTTAGGGGGAGAATCGATCGACTTGAACGACAAGTCAGAGACTTAGAAAATAAATTATGGAAATAATCTAATGGTTGATCATTGATAGTTGATAGTTATTAATTATCGACTATCAATAGTTGACTCAGGTTGATAGACAGGACGAACATTGGGGTCAATTTCTTCTCCTTCATTTTCCTTCAAAATATCTAATTCAATCCATAATCGTTGTAAAAGACGATCACAACCTTGTCCTGCAACAGCGGAAATTAAAAATACAGGATGATTAGTAATTGCTTCAAACTGCTGGGCGATTTCGGCTTGAGTTTGTTCATCTACCGAATCAATTTTATTTAAACCAATAATCTGAGGACGATCGACTAAACTATGACCATAAGCTAGTAATTCTCCTTGAATGATTTCAAAATCCACCAAGGGATCTTCTGAATTAAGATCGACTAAATGTAAAAGCAAACGGGTACGTTCAATATGTCGTAAAAAATCATGTCCTAAACCAATACCAGAGGATGCACCTTCAATTAACCCCGGTATATCAGCAAAAACAGTACCATCACCAGTGGGCTTACGTACAACTCCTAAATTGGGAACTAAAGTCGTGAAAGGATAATCAGCAATTTTAGGTTTGGCTGAAGATAAAGAAGAAATTAAGGTTGATTTACCAGCATTTGGCAGACCAATAATGCCCACCTCCGCTAACAATTTCAATTCTAATTGTAATTCCTTATGTTCTCCTTCTAAACCAGGTAAAGCATGTTCTGGAGCTCGATTACGATTACTAAGGAAATGTTTATTACCTAAACCACCTTTACCACCTTCAGCAACGGTAAAAGTATCATTGGGTTCAATTAAATCGGCGATTAAAGCATTTGTTTCCAAATCGTAAACCATCGTACCGCAAGGTACTTCTAAAATTAAATCTTTTCCTGATGCACCAGTACAATTATTAGGACCTCCTCTTTTTCCGTTGTCAGCTTTAAACAAACGAGCGTATCTAAAATCTAATAATGTTTGTAAATTGTCTACTGCTTGAAGAATAATTGAGCCTCCCTTACCACCATTACCACCAGCGGGACCTCCTGCGGGAACGTATTTTTCTCGGCGAAATGCGACAATACCATCGCCACCATCTCCTGCTTGAACTTCGATTTTAACTTGATCTATAAACTGCATAAACTAGATGCACACATCTTTATCTGATTAGACTTCTCATTTTATAGCAAAATTTACAAGTCAGTGGTTAGAACTCAAAAATCGAGAATTTTTAAATCATATATTGAAAGTATCGAAATTTCCTTTTTTATATCACTTAAACTATGTTCATCTTTTGAACAGTCGTTTTCAATTAGAGTAAAAACTCAATTTTTTAATTTAAATATTGTGGGGAAAGCATTGGAAATGTTCGCCTATGAGTTTATCCTCTCTAATCCTATCTGATTTAATCTTATTCTTTTCTATAAATAGCTTTTAATGATTTATAACTGAGAACTATTATGATTTCTCGTAATTAAATCACTCAAGGTATTAATAACTCGATCGCTTTCTAATGGCAAAACATCTTTTCCATACAACATTTCTTGGAGCATAACATAATAGACTAATGTCCCTACCATAACTCTGGCAGTCGCTTCGGGATCTTCTATTTGTAAATGAGATTGCGATCGAAAATATTGAATTATAGCATTAATCGCTGGTTTTGCCAAATTATGAACGTAAGCTTTTGCTAATTCAGGAAAACGTCCTGATTCGCTAATAATAATACGCATTAAATTCTGAACATCCTGATTTTTTTGGACATTCTTTAATATCTTACTTGCCAAATTATTGATAACAATTTTAGGATCTTGCTCTAATAATTCAGGCTGCTGTAAATCCATGATCATTTGAAACTTATCTTGAACTAAGTTTTGAATCATCGCAGAGAATAGATTTTCCTTATCCCCAAAATGACTATACACAGTTGCTTTGGAAACTCCTGCTTCCTTCGCTACTCTATCCATACTCGTAGCTGCATAACCATGTGCTAGAAACTCTTTCATTGCCCCTTCTAAAATAGCTGTGCTCTTCGCTTCTGATTTTGTACTTGCGGAAATTTTGTAGTTACTTTTAGCCATATTGACGGGGAATAATTCGATCTTGCAAAACTAGTAAATTTAGTTTAGCATAGTTATATACCGACTAAACTCAACGGTTTAGTTCGTCAATGTAATTAAGTTAGCAATTATGGAATATACAGTAGATAATAAAACTAAATCCAGCACCTTTGTGCTCGGGAAATTACCTATTCTGATTATGGGTGTAGCTTTAATATTCACAGGAGTAACGACTTATCATTTGAGCCAAAGAAATACTTCTTTACCCCAATTACCAGCAGAGACAATACCAGAAATAAAAACCGTCACAGCCTTAGGTCGATTAGAACCCAGTGGGGAAATAATTCAACTGTCGGTTTCTTCTGCCAACGAAGGTAATCGTATTGAAGAACTTTTAGTCAAAGAAGGCGATCAGATTTATAAGGGTCAGATAATAGCTATTTTAGACAGTCTCGATCATCTAGAGGCGGCTTTAAACTAGGGTGTTGATTTTGAGGTGAATGAACAGATAAAATATCATAAGGATTCTTTGTTAAAAAAGCAATAAATATGATCAATGAATACCGTAGTTCACCAGAAAGATTAGCAAGTTGGTTTTTAGAAAGTAGAAATAAATGGAAAAAAAGGACAATTTCTCAACAAAAAAAATTAAGAAAAGCAGGTATAAAAATAAGAGACTTACAAAAAAGTAGAGAGGATTGGAAAGCCAAAGCAAAACAATATCAAGCCCAAATAAAAGAACTACAAGAAGAAACAAAATTCAAAAAAAGGGGAAATATCAGTAGTTCAGAAAGCTAAGAATTATAGTTATTCATTAAAACAAATTTCAATTTCTGTTCAACAAATAATGCTGAGTGGAAATAGTTTTAGAGGAGTAGAAAAAAATTGGGAAATAGAAAAAAGAGAAAATCAAGAGCAAAAGAAAGAAAATGAAGCTAAAATTCCCAGTTATAGTGTAATCAGACAATGGTTAGCCAAAATCGGATTATATGAATTACAAAGATCAAAAGAAAAAAGAGATGATTGGGTTTGGATCTTAGATTTCACCATCGAGTTAGGAACCGAAAAATGTTTAGTAATTTTAGGAATATCTTCGGAGTTAATAACAGAAAAAATCCAAAAATCTAATGGATGTTTATCACACAAAGATGTAGAAGTATTGACAATAGAAATAATGGAATCAACCAAGGGAGAAATAGTAGAATCAGTATTAGAAAAAGTAGGAAAAAAAGTAGGAATTCCTCAACAAATAATTTCCGACAAAGGAAGTGATTTATATAAAGGAATTAAACTATATCAACAGAAAAATAAGGTTACAACTCATAGTCATGACATAACTCATCAAATGGCATTATTCTTAAAAAAAGAACTCGAAAAAGAAGAAGAATATCAATTGTTTGCGAAAAAATGTCATCAAACTCGTCAACAACTACAACAAACAGAATTAGGGTTTTAAATGCCACCAAAACAAAGGAGTAAATCTAGATACTTTAATTTAGATGAATTGGTAAATTGGGGAATGAACATAATCAATTATCTAGAAAAAGAAAAATGGAAGCTTAGAGAAAAGAAAGAACAGGAGAAACACAGAGCAAAATTAGAGTTAAAATTAGGATGGGTATTTGAATATTTTGAGTCATTAAGAATCTGGAAAGAAATGATTTTAATGACCAGAAGGATAGAAGAAAAAGTCAAAAAAGAAGGAATCCATCAGGAATTTTGGCGAAAATATGAACAAAAGGATCAGAAAAAATTAAAATCACAGGACTTACGCAAACAAAAAGAAAAAATAAGAACATAGCCCTTATTTATTAAT
>JAALKG010000083.1:0-5559 GCA_011088145.1 Cyanobacteria bacterium MH1_Bin12
TACTTCAATCATGGCTTTTTGTTACTAATTTTAAAATACACAATTAATTTTGCTTGCTTACTTATCATCAGTTATTCTCTATGTTCATCTACTATGCAGTTGAGGCCTAAAAGGGATAAAGAAAAGATAGGGGCAAGACAAAAGTATCAGATCTAGTTACCATAAATACTTGATAAAGGTAGAACGAATTGAAGAGATAATCTTCAAACATTTTTGAAATTTTACCAAAGTAAGGTGTTGATCAAAATTCGTTTCAAATTTTGGCAATTAAGATTATGACAGATTGCAAAATACTTAAAGTTTTATTTGTGACTATATTCTCAATAAGCAATTATAATTTTATTGTTTTAATAGTCAACTTGTTAAACAAAATCTATACTGATTAATACTTTCAGAAAATCCGTCACTTATTTAATTAAAAGGACCAAGTATATCTTGTTCAACAATATTTGTGACTACAGAATTATCCCCGAAACTTCGGGTAATCTCTAGTTGAACTTGTATTGCTCTATCTAATTGTAAATAACGAGGTTCGATGGGAAGTTTACCAATATCTATAATAAAACGATTGTCATTATAGCTAACTAATGTCGGTGAAATTTCTCCTTGATAACGCACTGTATAATCTTTAACAGAACGAAAACGAGCTTCTGAAGAGTTGGAAACACTATATTTAATTTTAAAAGTACTATCAATTACATCTGATTTTTCTGCCTTATCAATAATTTCTAATTGTAATTGTTCCCCAAAACCAGATAATCCTTTACTTTCCAGTTTATTTGCGTCATCAGCTTTAATAGCATTAAAAACAAATAGTTCAGTAACATTATTTTTTTGTACTTGATTTGTTTGTAACCATATATCTGAGGGAATGTCGATTTTGATTGTTTGATCGTCTTGTAAACTTAAAGTAAGATTACGATCGCGATCAGGAGCAAATGGTTGAGGTGCATTCCAAATCAAAACCACTGCACTTTCGACTCGTTCTACTAATTCTAAATACTGATCATTAATAATCGAATCTTGGGCAAATAAATTCACTGCCCCCTTGCGAGTTTCCCAGACATTTTTTGATAAACTAAAACCACGACTTTTTAATTCATTCATAGAAACAGAGGCACTAATGCGATCGGGAGGTAAAGGTGTATTACTATTAATTAAGGTTAGAGTCCCTAATTTACCATCTCTGCCATCTCTGCCAGCTCGTCCATTTTTACCATCTTCTCCATTCAAACAACGATATTCTTTAGTACCACAGCTATAATCTGGACTACCGGGCTTACCAGTACAAGACTCTACTGTCCAATAAGGTTGAGGACATTGACAGCCATCTCCACCATCTCCACCCTTACCAGCTTCTCCACCATTACCACCATCTGCTTGAATCGAAATCTGTTTGAGAAAATCTTTATTAGTAGCATAAATAGTTAATGAACCAGAATCTCCGCCATCTCCACCATTACCTCCTGTTCCACCATTACCGCCATCTGCTCCGATTAAATTATAATTAACATTGAGAGGCTGATTGTCACATAAGGCACTTATTCCAATACCACCATCAGTTCCTTTACTACCATCTTGTCCTGATAAATTTAAATTAAGAGGTGAACCATCTGCAAAAATAGTTAATGCTTCGTTATCTTTACCTTGAATACCATCTTCGCCATCTTCTGCTGATTTTCCATCTTGTCCAAATTCAACTATCTGATTAGCTGATGCTTGGAGAAAACAAATAGCCGTTTTGACACGAAAAGAGGGAAAAAAATCTGGTGTCCAGAATAATATTGCCGTCAAGAAAACTTTACCAATCCAACTCATAGTAACGAAAGTAAGAATATTTAGAGAATAATATCTTAAGACTCTATCACAGTTTTACATTTTATCTGGATGATAAACAAACAATTGTATGATGGACTCTCTATATAGAGTCTGCTGAAAAAGTGAAAATAGTTGGTGATGTTAAGCTTCAAGCCTTAAGACATAGGCTATAAGATTTTTAGTTAGTTATTTATTAGTGGTGACAAATTTTTGAGTACTCTGTCTCATACTTAACAAATCCACATTAAAAACGTTAATCTCTGTGTCCTCTGCGTTCTCTGTGGTTAATAATAATCAACAAAGGCTAGAGATTCCCAACGCATTTTAACGAAAATGCAAAGACATCGAGAATCAAAAAAGTTAAGTGCGTAACATCAGTTAATTAATCTGAATTCCTATGGGAGTAAAAAATCTTATGCTTTCGTGCCAAATAATTAATTATTCTATAGCAATTGCTGTGTAAATGAGGTATAAATAGCTCAGACTAAAGCGCCATAAATGAGTGCTATAAGTATTTTTGTAAAGTCTTACTGAGTTGCTCAACAGAAATTCGAGGAGAAAAACGAGGAATTAATTTTTGTTCTTTTTCATTAGCTACATATAGTACAGGAATTTCATATTGATAATCCTTCCACCATTGATCATTTGTGGAAATATTTCTTATTTCTAACTTTATTTGGATATCTTCAATTTTCCCTAATTTTTCTTCTAATCCTTCACATAGATGACATCCGGGTTTACTATAAAGAATTAATTCCATACTGAAAATATATATTGTTAAGTGGTAATTATAGCAATCCTAAATGATCTGTAGCAAATCAGCCAATCTTTAAAACTTTTATCTCCATTTTAAATACTCACTCCTGATTTTTGAATTTTGCTATTGTGAAAATGCCATAACTTAAATGGTAAAGCTATATTTATCATATTTATAGTCTTTTAAAGTAATTTATAAATATTTAAAAAAATATATATATTATGATTAAATTATACTCTGATAAACAATTATTAATCATTAATTGTTCATTATTCATCATCTAAAACTATGACTAAAATTCTCTCGATTGGTGAAGCTTTATTTGACTATTTTCCTAATAAAAGAATATTAGGTGGTGCATCTCTAAATTTTGCTATTCATGCTGTACAATTTGGAGCAGAAGTGAGTTGATTAACTAGAATTGGTCAAGATGAATTAGGAGATGAAATATTTGAGACTTTGGCGATGAGAGGGGTTGATGTTCAATATATACAATGGGATGAACATAAGGAAACAGGAAGAGTTAATATTGATTTTATCGAGGAAGAAAGTAATGAACCTTGTTATCAAATCATTGAAGATGTAGCATGGGATTATTTACAATATAAAGAAGAATTTGCGATCGCATTTGAAGGTGATGACAGTCTTTATTTTGGTACTTTAGCTCAAAGAAATCAGCAAAATCAGCAAACAATTTATCAACTGATTAATAATTTTAAAGGGTTTAAACTATTAGATTTAAACTTAAGAAAACCTTTTATTTATTCTGATGTAATTGTCGAAAGTATTAAATTGGCAAATGGATTAAAATTGAACTTGGATGAAGCCAAATATTTACAAGGTAATCTTAATTTTGATAACAATATTCAAAATTGGTTAGAACAATATAATCTTGAATGGATAGTATTAACTCAAGGAGAATTGGGAACAAAATGGATCCATCGAGAACAGATAATTGATGGCGATCGAGTTATAATAAATCCAGAGGAGAATGCTGACTTTGTGGGTGCAGGAGATAGTGTTTGTGCCGTAGTAATCACTAAATACTTAGACGGTTTATCCCCTTCAATGATTGTGGAAAAAGCTAATCAAGTAGGGGCTTATATCGCTTCTTGTCAGGGGGCAATTCCAACTATTCCCCTAACTTTGTTATTTTGAGATAACTGATGTTACGCAAAGGGGGAAAAAAAGTTAGTATCAAAGAATTAATAACTGACGTTACGCATAATATAAATTGATAAAATGTTTGTTGATACTCTCATCTTTGAAAAACCAGATCGAAAACGTTAATCTCTGCGTTCTTTGTGTTCTCTGCGATTAATCATAAACCAACGCTATCGATTCCCACCAGATTTTAACCTGCAGATAGATGTATTGACGATCGAAAACATTTACTGCGTAACATCAGTGAGATAATATAAACTTCAAATTAACGAGTCAAATAAGAGATACCAACTAAAAAACCAAGTAAACCCGCAGTGGTTAAAAAGAAATGTTTTAAAGATATACCCTTTTTGTTGACCATGTTACGCATTGCCAGTTTAACGTAACTATCTTGAGGTTCTTGTGTTGATTCGGCAGAGGTTTCGCTTCCTGATTCTGTAGGAGAATTCGTCATGGAAAGATCTTTATAATAATTAATATATTGCTGTTATAGCTTAACAAATTATCGATCGACTTTAGACAATTAATTATGAGAACAAAGCTAATAGTATTCGTTCAATCAAGAATGATAAAATTAGAACGAAAATAAAGCAGAATCATTACTTTTAATAAATAAAAAGCATCGAATTGATAATAAGATAAACTATAAGCTATGAATATAAGTGAACAAACAGAATATAAAGACAACTGGATAGATAAATTGTTTATTGCTTTAATTTCTCATAAAATGTCTGAAGCATTAGGCAAAAAAACACAAGAAAAAGGCTACGACGGATTTGTCGATTTATCCCAACAAATAATGCAAGGAAGAAATCCTCAACAACAACAAGAATTAGTTAACGTAGTTTTAAAATCTTTAGTTCCTTCTCCCGTCTTATATTTAATTCGTACTCTAGTTTCTCCTACCAAATGGGTATGTGAATCCAATGCTTGGTTTGCTAAAGTTTTATTTGAATGGCTAGTTGGTAAATCTGAGATTCAGACAGTGGAAATAGTAGATAAAAATAATCAACCTCGTGAACAAAACAGTTGTGTGAAAATTAAAAAATGTCGTTATCTTGAAAAAAGTGGTTGTGTGGGAATGTGTATTAATATGTGTAAGTTACCAACCCAAAAATTTTTTACTGAGTCATTTGGTATTCCTTTAACTATGATTCCTGATTTTGAAGATTTTAGTTGTGAAATGGTTTTTGGTCAGTATCCTCCCGCTTTAGATACAGAGGAAGCCAGTAATCAGCCTTGTTTAGGTATTACTTGCCCAACGGCGAAAGCCTCAACAAAGCCTTGTCATAAAATTATTTAATAGACTCATAATATATTTCTCAATTCCCAAATATTTAATGATAAAGTAAGAAACTAAAATACTTCGGGCTTACTGAGAAAGTGCAATGGCAAGAAGGGTAGGAGTTAAACAATCAACAATTTAAGTTTCCATAATGAAGTTATTTAAAAATCTTTTTCGTTGGTTTATATTAGGTTTTACAATTTTTTTTATTAGTTCTAATATTTATCAAAACTGGCGATTAATAGGAGAGATAGAAATAACTTTTTTTGTCTGGTTAATGTTTTTTTTGAGTTTATTTTTTAATATATCAGCTCATCTTTTTGCTGCTTGGGTATGGACATGGATTTTAGATTTATTTTCTACTAAATTACAAGGAATTAAGGCAATTTATGTTTATTTAATTACTAATATTAGTAAATATCTTCCTGGTAATATTTGGCATTTTATCGGCAGAGTAAAGTCCGTTCAAAAGGAAGGAGTTTGTTTGGCAACAGCTATGGGGAGTGCAGAGGGGGGAGGGGGAGGGGGGTGGTGC
>JAALKG010000083.1:5569-11945 GCA_011088145.1 Cyanobacteria bacterium MH1_Bin12
TTGTTGTTGGCGTTGGTTTGGTAATTGCCTCCCGGGGAATATTTGGAATTTTGTGGGAGGAGTAAAGGCCGTTCTAAAGGAAGGAGATAGTTTGGCAACAGCTACTGTGAGTGCAATAATTGAAGCTTTATTTATGGCGATCGCAGCTTTGCTA
This sequence comes from Cyanobacteria bacterium MH1_Bin12, assembly GCA_011088145.1. Classification (GTDB taxonomy): domain Bacteria; phylum Cyanobacteriota; class Cyanobacteriia; order Cyanobacteriales; family Cyanobacteriaceae; genus JAALKG01. The sequence goes on from JAALKG010000083.1 coordinate 5,724, forward strand.
GTCACGATAATTAGTGCCACAATAGGAGTCATGGAAATAAACTTTTCACCGATGATTATTTCTCTACAAATAATTGTCATTATGGGATCTTTAATTGGTATTCATCCCAATATTATGAACCCAATTTTAAGTAAATTAGCCAAAGGAAAAGGTAGCAATAAAGTCACTAAATTAACTAAATATCCCTTATTGCCATTAGGAGGAGAACTGATATTTTTATTATTAAAAGGCTGTGGTTTTATTGTTCTGATAATACCCTTTATTACTTTAAAATTAACCTTAATTCCTCCGATATTAACGGCTTTTAGTTTTGCTTGGTTACTAGGCTTAGTTGTACCTGGTGCACCGGGCGGATTAGGAATATTTGAAGCCACTGTTATTGCCACTCTCGATGCAACAGTTTTTCCCCAGGAAATTATTTTAATTGTCGTAGCTTTCTCTCGTATTAGTAGCACTTTGGCTGAAGTAATCACTGCCTATGGAGCATTTTTAATCACAGACGAATAACTAAACTGCTCTGGTAGTAAGGTGAAAACGATTTATTCCTGAGAGAAAATACCAAAAACTGAGGTGTAACCATGCAAAAAAGTACCACCAGCGACAGGGCCAATTTCTCCATTGCAGAAAAAACCAGAGATACTAATATCATTGACATAGTCTAAAAATAGTTGAGAGTCAAAATTAGGTTTACCATATAATCCTTCTCCTCTCCCTAAACAAGAAAAAATCAATGCCCCTACTGTAGAATCTTCATCTGACTTTTCATTACAATAGTTCGTCAATAAAGTTTCTAAATCGTCTGCTGCGGCTTTAGCATCCCTGAGGTGAAAACGTATCCTTTGTCCTGCTCTAATTCTATCACCAACTGCGATCGCACCATATTTAGGATCAACTCCCACTAAGTTACGCATTAAAAAATCACCATGCTTTAACTCTAGCTTAAATTCATCTCTAGCAATGCCTAGAAAAAGAGAATATTGAGCCAATTCTTGATCTTCAGAATTAAGTTCATTAATTACATTTCTCAATAAATTTAAAGGTGTATCTGTCTGCCCCTGATTATCAGTCATTTCTAAGATAATATTTTTTTCACCTTTGGTTACTTGATAAATACCACCAATCGATCGACAACCTTGTGCCACAATAGATTCGATGGTTATATTACCAGTAAAAGCGACACCAACAGTGCCTTCACTGACAAACATTTTTTCTTCTTCATCTCCATTAAAATAGAATAAACCACTGCCCACACCCATTGTACTCGCACTGGCTAAACCCCCAACTTTTACCGCACCTGGATAGGCAAAATCCAATCCCTCTAACAACTCATTAATTTTTGCGGAAAAAGGATCTGATAATAAAATAAAATTAGGTTCTTGTTCAATACCGACCCCAATCATATCCCACCATTTATTCTGAGGTCCATCTAAATCGGGTAAATCAGAAGCCTTCACATGAAAAGGAATAATTTCTACATCAGGCAAACTTACAACCGTTAAACTCAAAGCAGGATTTCCTTCTACTTCTTGAGGTTGATAGTCATTTTTCATACCAACAATACCACCACCACCACAACCGATAATACAAGGTAAAGTTAACTTATCCAACAAAATAGGCATTAATCGAGGAAAATCACTAGCAAAAGCTGAAGAAATAAAAATAATGCCCAAATCAGGTTCTGAAGTTAATCTTTCATTGATTATATCAACCACTTCTTCAATTGCTTTTTCTAAAGAAGGATTTGTTGATAAAGCATTAATCCATTGCGTTTGATTAGACATAGAGTATTGACCCGAATTGATATGGAATAGTTATTGATATCATCGAAACTACCTACTTTTTCATTCTTATATTGTTTCTGGTGGACAAACAACCAGCAAATTACGAATATCTTTAACTTATAAGGATTTGCTTCTAGTTCTAAGTCTCGAAAAACAATCTATCTTGCTCAAAAATATCAACAATTAGGTATTAACCTTAAGTATGATTGATTTTGATCAGCCCAATTGTGCTGATCTTAACCTGACCCGACCAATAAATCAAGTTGATCAATTAATATCAAAAAAGCCCCACCAACTATTGATTCTCAACCATACTTTATGTTATTTGATATTCACCTAAATAGCGATCGAGCTTTTAAAATTATGATAGAAGATTGATTAAACCAACATAAAATAGCAAATATGTCTCAATTTTTAGCAAATGGCTATGAAGTACTATCAGAAGTAATTTCCAGCAATTGGAGAGATAGATTAATTGCCGAATTACCGAAAATTTCTAATTCAGGTTCGAGAAAACTTCTAGATCATCAAATTTTCCAAAATACCGTTGAATATATTAGAAATCATCCTCGACTATCTCAACCTTTATCTCAATTAGTCGCTATTCAATGTACCTTTTTTCGTAAATCTAAATCTCATAATTGGTCTATCAGCTTACATCAAGACACTATAATACCTGTTCAAGGAAAAGGAGAATGGCATGATGCAGGCTTCAAAGAAGGAATTCATTTTGTTCGTCCTCCAGAAAATTTTCTCGATCGCTGTATTTGTTTACGTGTTAATCTAGATGATGCTTCTGAAGGTGATCTTTACATTATTCCTAATTCACATTTGCATCTAGATAAAACTGTTCCTCAAAGAGAAAATGCAAAACTGATTGAAGTGTCTTGTAACGGTGGATTAGTTATGAAACCGACAACGATTCATGGTTCTAGTAAATTAAAAAAAACTAAATCTCGTCGTGTACTTCACTATGTATTCGCGCCGTTAATATTACCATTAAATTACCAATGGTATTATGCTATTTAATCTGAGTTTAGAATCAGAAAATAGACTATTAGCAAGCCGATTCCTGAACTCATTAAACTTGTACGATTTTAAGCTCTTGAAATAAGTTCTGTGTTTGTTTTTCTAAAAAAACTAAATCTTCTTTAAAGGATTGTAACTCATTTATGTGATCGCAATAGATACAAACCTGACATTTTAAGATTTCAAGGAAATACCGATGACAACTAAACCAGACCAGTATAAATAAGCTAAAATCTCTAAATTTATGGCACTTGCGCATCAAGACTTACGGACAAACTTTCTTCTTCTGACCAAAAATAGCCAGATTTAACAGTAGTCAAATTACGGCTGGAATCATAATCCAAAAGATATTCTCTAGCAATAACATCTTTTTCTCTCAACATTTTAACTTCTGACTGACCAATTTCTGTATCTGTAGAAAGTAGAATAAATTAGAAATACCTAAAGGTAAAAATTTCTCTATATATTCATCCCAACTTTGAGTTAAATTAATATCAGGAAAATCACCCTCAATAACGCCTAAATTATCTTTTCCATCTTTAACATTTTGCTCCCAATGACGAACAACTTTTAACTCCATCCACTGATTATCAACGATATACTCAAAAGTCAATTTGTTTTAGCTGTTAACCGTAAACTATCAAAATTCTAAAAAGAAACAACAAATTAGTAAATAGTTGCCACTATTTAACTAGTTTTAGAATTAATAATTAATAATTATTAATTATTAATTATTAATTAACTCAGAATCTTCCATCGTGATAGAAATGAAATCTGGCGATACCTAAATATAAACTACGGGGGTTAATTCCTTCAGGATAGACAGTTACACCAAATTGGTAAATACCTCCATGTAAAGGATTTCTAGCTCTAAGAACTATCTTCATTTTTGATCCTGAGGGTATAGATTCAGATAGGTGAATAGCAATTTCGCTGACATTTTTATGGTCATCAACAATAATATCAGTCAAATTATCGACAGGTATTTCTCCATTTTCAGTAAGAATAAAAACCTTCGTTTTTTCTGGATCAATCTCAATAGTCTCTAAGTTAGATTGTTGGTTAATAACTATTTTTGATAGACTATTTTCAGCATTAACTGGTATATCAATTTTAAAGTTATATCTAGAGAAAATATCTGTCCCACTAAAACTAGTATTGGAATGTACTAGACGAGGAGAAGCACGAAAAAAACTGATTTGAGTAGATTCAGATTCTGCAATGACTAGACTGGCAGGAAGAAAGAAAAAAGAGCAAATAAGCGGTAATTTGAGCAAGGAAGTAATTTTAATCATAAAAACTCCATTTTAATGAATAATTAACAATTAACTATTCATTATTAATTATTCATTATTAACTGTATAGTACCATTTTAACAGGTTGAATTTTTCCATATCGATCGTATCACGGTTACGATAAATAGCGAGGATAATAGCTAAACCAACTGCGGCTTCTGCTGCTGCGATAGTAATCACAAAAATAGTAAAAATTTGACCTTTAATTTCATCGGGGTCTAAATAATTAGAAAATCCCATTAAATTAATGTTAACCGCATTAAGTAATAGTTCGATCGACATCAAAACTCTAACTGCATTACGACTAGTAACTAAACCATAAATACCAATGCAGAATAAAGCCGCCGCTAAGAGTAAAAAATATTGTAATTGTATTTCCATAATGATTGTCTTGATAAAGTTAATTGTAAGAAATTAACCATTATTAATTAATTATTGGTCGTTGCTAGTAGAAATTAAATCTCTAGGCTTTTCTGGTAAAGTAAGGGAGGTTGTATAAACTTCAGTTTGTTGGCTTTCAGGAATTAAATCTCTACGAGCAAGAATAATTGCCCCTACCATTGCCATTAATAACAAAACAGAGACGACTTCAAAGGGTAAAAGAAAATCGCTGAAAAAATGTTGTCCGATAGTCAAAATAGTGTTATCGATAACAGCAGGAGAAACATCCGATAATTGCCAAGGAGTAGCTAAAACCATCGTACTAAGTAGAGCAAATAAACCTCCACAGACTAAGGCTGTAGAAACTTGACGGAGGACTCTTCCTTTAACTGTCTTAAAAACTTCTGTTTTATTAACCAACATGATGGCAAAAAGAATTAAAACATTAATCGCTCCAACATAAATGAGAATTTGTGCAGCTGCGACAAAATCAGCATTGAGGAGAAGATACAATCCTGAAATACTCATGAATACTCCGCCTAATAAAAAAGCGGAATCAACAATATTATCTAATAAAACCACTCCTAATGCTGTTGATATCATCAATACCGAAAGGATGATAAAAACGACAAACTGAACTCCTTGTGCTATTTCCACGATCTAATATACCTTCTATATAAATTCTTTTGGCTAACTAATTATGATTCACTTTCAACTATATCTTGAGGATATTTCCCTGGTCTAGGACTACCTTCTGGTATATCATGAGGATCCATCACTCCTTTAGGTAAGTATCCTAACTCTTTTAGTGGAGTTACCATTGGGTCTTCTGTAACTTTTGTTGGTAAGCGTCCTAAAGCAACATTATCATAGTTTAAGTCATGACGATCATATGATGCTAATTCGTATTCTTCTGTCATTGAAAGACAATTAGTGGGACAGTATTCAACACAATTGCCGCAAAAAATACAGACTCCGAAATCAATACTATAATGTTTTAAATCTTTCTTTTTCGCTGCTTTATTGAATTCCCAATCAACAACAGGTAAATTAATGGGACAAACCCTAACACAAACTTCGCAAGCAATACATTTATCAAATTCGAAATGAATTCTACCTCTGAATCTTTCAGAAGGGATTAATTTTTCATAAGGATATTGTACTGTTACTGGACGACGTTTCATATGATCAAAAGTGACAGCAAATCCTTGTCCAATATACTTTGCTGCCTCAAGGCTTCCCTTGGCGTAATCACTAACTTGCTTGAGAAATTGATTAAACATAATTCGTTATCATAATTCGTTATATAATTGCCAATCAGTCTTATTTTATCTTATAGCTTCTTTTTAAAATCAAAATTTTGAATTCAAGCTTCATAATTTTGAAAAACTATCTACCATAAAAGATCAAAGTTCAACTATGTACAAGACAAAGTTGTTCTTTTTTATTAAACTCTTAAGCTCTTAAAGCCTTTATTTATAAGTGTTTAGGCAAGATTTTTACACAAGCCTAGCCCCACCTCTCGTGACTACTTGAGACATTTTTGGATAGTTAAAATTTTGTCTTGAAGTATATCTGTATTGTTTTTGATGTGAAGAGTATTTCCTTTGCCTCGGATTGGTGATCAGTTATCAAATAATATATGCAGGATTTCACTGAACGCAAAAAAAAGTCCACTATCCTACTCCCTTATCGGCATAAGATTGCGTATAATAATAGAGTAAGAAATAAAGTGA
>JAALKG010000084.1 GCA_011088145.1 Cyanobacteria bacterium MH1_Bin12
AAGCTGTTGGGGGAATTCTTGAAAAGGGTAGGATTTTTATGAGAAAGCCCTGCTTTTCTAATCGATTTTATTTGAATTTGGTTGATTAGTTCTACGATTACAAATCTTTTTCTTGAATTTATGATCTTTTTACTACTATGGTTTGATCTACGAGTACTAGTAGTACAAGCAAATAAAGGTCAAAGTTTAGGACGTTGGGCTATGGATTTAAAAATTATGGATTTACGCTGGCAACGTCTTCCTACTATTTTAAGTCTGAGCAAACGAGAAGGTATTTTGGCAGTTGCGGCTTTTATTGCCATGATTGGTTTAAAAATCAATTTTCGAGATTTGTTATTAATGCTTCTTTGTCTTGTGCCTTTAATAGTTGATGCCATATCAGTTTTCAGTGATGAGGACTACAATCAATCTTTTCACGATCGCTTCAGTGGTACGATAGTCACTCAAACTCGCCGAGGTTTCTCTTTAGATTTAAAAATGAAAAAATTAATCGGGGAAGCCAAATCAACTTGGAAAAAAAATAGAAGAAACAACCAATAAACAGTACAATCAGATAATTCATAATTAATCATTAATATTCAAGATATAACAATACGCATTTAGATGTTTGAGATATCGATAATCTGAAAATTTTGGTAGTTATGTGTTTATGAAAAGCCCAATGGCAACTATTATATTGCTCCTCCAATTTTCACAACTCAATGAAAGTGAAGAAAGTAGATCAACTTTAAATTTGAGTGAGACTTCTCGCAATTAATAAATTATCAACAGACATATAGATTACATGGATAAAGTTAACATTATCGGCTTGGGAAAATCGGGTATTGCCGCTGCCAAATTATTACAAAAACATAATCATTCAGTTACTATTTATGATAGTTCTCGATCGTCAGAATTGGAGCAAGTTAAGCAAGATTTAAGTTCAGAAGGTATCAAAGTTAAACTAGGGCAAAATCCCCCTTTAGCAGGAGAAGACAAGGCAGAATTATTAGTTGTGAGTCCGGGAGTACCTTGGGATATATCACTGTTGACAGAAGCGAGAAAACAGGGGATTGAGACCATTGGGGAAATGGAATTAGCATGGCGTTATCTAAATACTTCTCCTTGGATTGCGATTACTGGCACCAATGGTAAAACGACGACAACGGCTTTAATTGAGGCAATGTTAAAAGCTGGAGGAATTAATGTCTGTGCTTGTGGAAATATCGGTTATGCAGCTTCCCAATTGGCTTTATCTGTGACCGAAAATAGTCTTCCTGAATGGATAGTAGCAGAGGTTAGTAGTTATCAAATTGAATCTTCAGAACAATTATCACCTCATATTGGTATCTGGACTACTTTTACCCCTGATCATTTAGCTAGACATAAGACGATCGAGAATTATCATGCTATCAAAGCTAGTTTGTTAGATCGTTCTCGTTTCAAAATTCTTAATGGTGATGACCCTTATTTACAAAATTTGGGTAAGGATTTGAATTGGAAAAATGTTCATTGGACGACGGTTAAAGGTAAAGAATATTTGTTAGGTAATTTAGAAAAAGGTGTTTATATTCAGGATTCTTGGATTGTTGCTTTTAAAGAATTAATCGCTCCGATTTCTTTATTTAAGATGATTGGTGAACATAATATCCAAAATTTATTAATGGCTGTAGGGGCGGCGAGATTAGCTGGTGTGAGTAAAAATGCGATCGTTGAAACTATTTCATCTTTCACAGTAGTACCACACAGATTAGAACTAATTACTAACATAAATGGTATTAATTATATCAATGATAGTAAAGCAACTAATTACGATGCTGCCGAAGTTGGCTTGAATTCTGTTAGTTCTCCTACCATTCTGATTGCAGGAGGAGATGCAAAAAATGGCAATGATACTGCATGGTTAAATAAAATTAAAGAAAAATGCTTGTCTGTATTATTAATCGGTGATGCCGCTCCCATCTTTGCCCAAAGATTGGAAGATATTGATTATCAACAATACGAGATAGTTGAAGAAATGGAAAAAGCTGTGATTAGAGGTAAAGAATTAGCTGAACAGAATAAGGCTAAAGCGATATTATTATCTCCTGCTTGTGCTAGTTTTGATCAATATCGCAGTTTTGAACATCGAGGAGACCATTTTCGAGAAATATGTTTAAATCTGAGTTAAATTCAATTTCAATTTATCCTTATTATTTGGTATATAGCAATTCCCGTGTAAATGAGGTATAAATAGCTCAGATTTAAACCCCTTAAATCCCCCAACTTTGAGGGACTTTCTTTTCTTTTTTACCCATTATTGCTGTAGATATTTAAACCGTAACATCAGTAAATAACTTAAAACGATATCTGTAAAATGAAATAAGATAACAACAACATAAATGTAGCCAATACCATGCAAACAAGACAATTAGGTAATTCCGATATCAAAATAACGCCCATAATTATGGGTACATGGCAAGCAGGAAAAAGAATGTGGGCAGGAATTGAAGATGAAGAAAGTATCAAGGCAATTCGAGAAGCGGTAGAATCAGGAATTACCACTATTGACACAGCAGAAGTTTATGGTGAAGGACATTCAGAAAAAATTGTGGGTCAAGCAGTTAAAGATATTAGAGACCAAGTTGTTTATGCGAGTAAGGTGTTTGCCAATCATTTGAAGTATGATCAAGTTATCGATGCTTGTCATAACTCGCTACAAAATTTACAAACAGATTATCTCGATTTATATCAAATTCATTGGCCTTCGGGTACTTGGAATAGTGAAGTTGTACCTGTAGAAGAAACCATGAAGGCATTAAACGATTTAAAACAACAAGGAAAAATCAGAGCGATTGGTGTGTCTAATTTTTCCCGTGAACAGTTAATCGAAGCGAGACAATATGGTGAGATAGAAACGGTGCAACCTCCTTATTCTTTATTTTGGCGTGTAGCAGAAAAAGAGTTGCAGCCTTATTGTGTGGAACATAATATTTCAATTTTGTCTTATTCTTCCCTTGCTCAGGGTATTTTAACGGGTAAGTTTGGGGCTAATCCTCAATTTGCCGAAGGTGATCATCGTAAGGATAATCGTTTATTTCAAGAACCTCATTGGCAACGTGTACAAAATGCTTTGAGTAACTTACAGCCTTTTGCCGATAAATATAGTTGTAGTTTAGGACAATTAGCGATCGCATGGTTAATTCAACAACCACAAACTAATGCTATTGTCGGAGCAAGAAATCCCCAGCAAGTCAAAGAAAATGCCCAAGCAGGAGAAATAGCATTAACTCAAGAAGATATAGACCAAATTAGTGATATTGGAGAGCAAGTAACGAAATATTTGGATGATAATCCTGTGATGTGGAAATTTTCTTAATCACAAAGATTTGAATTGATAATTGTACGATTAAAAGACATAATTTGTAAGATTCTTAAATTCTTCCCCGTCGAGATTAAACGATAGCCTCTAGCTAAAGATCTCAAATAGGTTTTATGGTAAAAAATAATAAACTTCGGTTGCGGGATAACAAAATTAGTCTTGAGGATCATTGACAATTAATAATTCACTCAAAGTAACAAAATATTAAGAAAAATTCTATCAATTTAAAAAAACTTTATTTTATTCTAAATTTTTGACACAAAATGATGAGTTTGTGAATAAATATTCCTATAATATCTAAATAACTCAGAACTCAGAATTGCTGAAGCTAGGGACGGCTGATTGTTTCCTTGGAAAAAAAGTTTTATAATGGACTGTCTCGGCGTTTACAATAAAAAAAGCTAGTGTAAATAGGGAAAATAACTTACCAGTTAGAAATACTTAAAAAGCCTATAAATCAATACTTATTATTTATTACTTCCGCTAAGGGGCAGTAGATAAAATATAAGTTTTCGAGTAGTCTGACTGAGCAATTCATCGCATTTAGGAATAAAATATGAGCAACAATAAATTACCGAAAAAACAGGGATTATACGATCCACAATATGAACATGATGCCTGTGGTGTAGGTTTTGTAGTTAATAAATATGGTAAAAAATCTCATTCCATCGTTTCTCAAGCACTCACAATTTTAATCAATTTAGATCATCGTGGTGGTTGTGGTGCAGAAGCGAATACAGGGGATGGTGCAGGAATTTTGATGCAAATTCCTCATGATTTTATGAAAGCCGAAGTGGGTAAACAAGGAGTTAATTTGCCTCCTGAGGGTGAATATGCCATTGGGATGATTTTTTGCTCTCCCGATGAAAAACAACGGATGGAAGGGCGAGCATTATTTGAAAAAGTTGTTGCTCAAGAAGGACAAAAAGTTATTGCGTGGCGTGATGTACCCACTAAAAATAGTGATTTAGGAAAAAGTGCTTTAAATTGTGAACCTTTTGTACAACAGGTATTTATTGCTAAGTCTCCACAAGTAGACGATTATTTATCTTTCGAACGAAAATTATTAGTAATTAGAAAACAAGCCCACGGAGCTATCAAACCTTCGGCAGTCGATAAATATTGGTATATTTCTAGTTTATCAAGTCGAACTCTTGTCTATAAAGGGATGTTACGTCCAGAACAAGTAGGACAATATTATTTAGACTTAGATAATCCTGAATTAGAAACCGCTCTAGCCCTAGTTCACTCCCGTTTTAGTACGAATACTTTTCCTAGTTGGGAAAGAGCTCACCCTTATCGCTACATTACCCATAATGGTGAGATAAATACCCTTAGAGGTAACATTAACTGGATGCACGCTCGTCAAGCCCTATTTGAATCGGAGTTGTTTGGGGACGACATGGCGAAAATTCAGCCCATTATCAATATGCAAGGAAGTGATTCTTTAATTTTTGATAATGCCTTAGAAATGATGGTATTAAGTGGTAGAAGCTTATCCCATGCTGTGATGATGATGATTCCTGAACCTTGGACTGGTCATGAATCTATGAGTCCTGAGAAAAAAGCATTTTATCAATACCATTCCTGTTTAATGGAGCCTTGGGATGGCCCTGCCTCGATCGCTTTTACCGATGGTAAACAAATTGGAGCTATACTCGATCGTAATGGGCTACGTCCTTCTCGTTATACTGTCACCAAAGATGGCTTAGTGATCATGGCCTCAGAGGCGGGAGTGCTACCTATTGAACCTGAAAGAGTCGAATCTAAAGGTAGGTTAAAACCGGGGCAAATGTTCCTAGTAGATATGGAAGCAGGCAGAATCGTACCCGATGAAGAAGTTAAACAACCCATTATCAATGAACATCCTTATCAGCAATGGTTAGATAAACATTTATACAATTTGGATAAATTACCTGCTTCTTCTGCAAGTGAGGATATGGGGACAATTCATCCTGATGATATTATTGCCTTACAACAGACTTTTGGCTATACCTTTGAAGATTTGAGAATGTTACTCGCACCGATGGCAACTAATGGTGTGGAGGCAATTGGTGCTATGGGTATTGATACACCTTTAGCCGTTTTAAGCGATCGTCCTAAATTACTTTATGATTATTTTAAACAATTATTTGCTCAAGTAACAAATCCTCCAATCGACTCTATTCGAGAAGCAATTATAACCTCTGCTCAAACAACCATTGGTAGTGAAGGAAATTTACTCAATCCTACTCCCGAAAGTTGTCATCTCATCTCTTTGGATACTCCCATTATTACCAATGCTCAGTTAGCCAAACTAAAAAGTCTTGATTCTCCTTTACATCCCCATCTAGTAGAAGATAACGAAGATCATGGTTTTAAAGCTCACACCTGTTCAATTTTATTTGACCCAAAATTAGGAGTAAAAGGTTTAGAAGGGACTTTAGAAGGGATTTATGATGAAGTAAATGAAGCTATTAAGAGGGGATGCACCCATGTTATTTTAAGCGATCGAGGTGTCAATCATTACAATGCACCAATTCCCGCTTTAATTGCAGTAGCAGGATTGCATCATCATCTAATTCGTAACGGTAGTCGCACCCGTGTAGGCATTATCCTAGAATCAGGTGAACCCAAGGAAGTACATCATTTTGCAGTACTATTAGGTTATGGTTGCGGTGCTATCAATCCTTACCTTGCCTTTGAAACTTTCGATCAGATGATCAAACAAAAGTCGATCGTCAATGTTGATTATGATACCGCTTGTTATAACTATATCAAAGCAGCAACTAAAGGCATTATTAAAATTGCTTCTAAGATTGGTATTTCGACTATTCAAAGTTATCGAGGTGCTCAAATATTTGAATGTCTGGGCTTAAATCATGATCTGATTGAAAAATATTTTACTTGGACAGCTTCTCGTTTAGAAGGAGTTGGTATTGATGTCATTGCTCAAGAAATCATTCAACGTCATAGCCATGCTTTCCCTGATAGACAAGTTAATGGTCATACCCTTGATGTGGGTGGGGAATATCAATGGCGAAAAGAAGGAGAAGCCCATCTATTTAATCCTAAAACCATTCATACTCTACAACAAGCAGTCAGAGATGGAAATTATGAGTTATTTAAAGAATACTCACAAATGATCAATGATCATGGCAAACATTATTTCCGCTTACGAGATTTATTAGAATTTAAAGAGCGTGAATCCATTCCCATCGAAGAAGTTGAATCAGTAGAGAGCATTACCAAGCGTTTCAAAACAGGAGCGATGAGTTATGGTTCAATTTCTAAAGAAGCCCATGAATCTCTAGCTATTGCGATGAATCGTATTGGCGGAAAATCGAATACAGGGGAAGGAGGAGAAGACCCAGAACGTTATACTTGGACTAACGAACAAGGAGACTCGAAAAATAGTGCGATTAAACAGGTAGCTAGTGGACGTTTTGGCGTAACTAGTTTATATCTATCTCAAGCTAAAGAAATCCAAATTAAAATGGCACAGGGTGCGAAACCGGGTGAAGGCGGACAGTTACCAGGGAAAAAAGTTTATCCTTGGATTGCAAAGGTGCGTTACTCTACACCTGGTGTGGGTTTAATCTCTCCTCCTCCTCACCATGATATTTATTCCATTGAAGATTTAGCTGAGTTAATTCATGATCTTAAAAATGCTAACCGAAAAGCAAGAATTAACGTTAAATTAGTTTCTGAGGTAGGAGTAGGGACGATCGCTTCTGGAGTGGCAAAAGCCCATGCAGACGTGGTTTTAGTCTCTGGTTATGATGGTGGTACAGGGGCATCTCCTAAAGGTTCAATTAAACACGCTGGTTTGCCTTGGGAATTAGGAGTCGCCGAAACTCACCAAACTTTACTACTGAATAATCTTCGTAGTCGTATCGTGGTAGAAACCGATGGACAAATGAAAACAGGGCGAGATATTGTTATTGCAGCTTTACTTGGTGCTGAAGAATATGGTTTTTCCACTGCACCTTTAGTCTCTCTCGGTTGCATTATGATGCGTGTGTGTCATCTAAATACTTGTCCTGTGGGGGTTGCGACTCAAAATCCTGAGCTACGTAAACAGTTTACAGGTGATCCTGATCATGCGGTTAATTTCATGAAATTTATCGCCAAAGAAATGCGAGAAATTATGGCGGAATTAGGTTTTCGTAACGTTAATGAAATGATTGGTCGTACTGATGTTTTAGAACCCAGAAAGGCGATTGATCATTGGAAAGCCAAAGGTATTGATATTTCTCCCATACTTTACCAACCTGAAGTTGATCCTTCCGTCGGACGTTATTGTACTGAAGTTCAAGACCATGGTTTAGAAAATTGTTTAGATATTACCACCTTACTTGATCTGTGTAAAAATGCGATCGAAAAAGGAGAAAAAGTTACAGCGACTTTACCAATCAAAAATACTAATCGTGTAGTTGGTACTATTTTAGGTCACGAAATTACCAAAAACCATTGGCATGGATTACCAGAAGATACAGTGAATTTACATTTTAATGGTAGTGCTGGACAAAGTTTAGGAGCATTTGTACCTAAAGGTGTCACCATTGAATTAGAAGGTGATGCGAATGACTACATTGGCAAAGGTTTGAGCGGTGGTAAAATCATTGTTTATCCTCCTAAAGAATCTACCTTTATAGCTGAGGAAAATATCATTGTTGGTAATGTCGCTTTTTATGGTGCAACTAACGGAGAAGCCTATATTTCTGGTGTTGCTGGTGAGCGTTTCTGTGTTCGTAACTCAGGTGTTAAAACCGTTGTGGAAGGTGTTGGTGATCATGGTTGCGAATATATGACGGGGGGAAAAGTCATCATTATTGGTAAAACAGGGCGTAACTTTGCCGCTGGTATGAGTGGTGGAGTTGCTTATATCCTTGATGAAGCGGGAGATTTTGCGAACCATTGTAATACTGAGATGGTTGGTTTAGAAACCCTTGAAGATGCATCTGAGATTGCCGAAATTAAGCAACTAATTACTAATCATGCGCAATATACTAATAGCAATAAAGCCAAAGCTGTCTTAGCTGATTGGGAAGCAAATGTGGCTAAGTTTGTGAAAGTTATGCCTCGTGACTATAAACGGGTATTAGAAGCTATCCAAAAAGCGATGGAATCGGGTTTAACTGGTGATGATGCTTTATCCGCAGCGTTTGAGGCTAATTCTCAGGATGTTGCTCGTATTGGTGGTAGTTAGGTTTATACAAAATTAAAAATTTAATTAATTTCAGAGTGGGTTTATTGCCCACTTTTTTGATTTTAGATATAGCAATTCCCGTGTAAATGAGGTATAAATATCTCAGATAAATCTTTCTCCTTTTACGGGTTTAGGCAATAATGCAAATATGAAAAAAAATATAGTCAAATTCTGTCGATCGCTAACTGTTAGTATCGTAATATTCTTATTAGTTATAGGTAGTCGCAATCTCGCATTTGCCGATACTCCTACCAGCTATCAAAATTTAAAATATCCCCCTTTACCTGCTATTGAATTACCCGATTTCGATCGCTATCAATTAAACAATGGTATGGTGGTCTATCTAGTGGAAGATCATCGTTTACCTTTAATTAATGGTGTTGCTGTCATTCGTACAGGTTCAAGATTAGAACCAAACAATCAAGTTGGTTTAGCCCAAATAACAGGTGAAATGATTAGGGCAGGAGGTACTCAAAATCATACTCCCGATGAACTCAATAATATCTTAGAGGCAAAGGCTGCTTCCATTGAAACAGGTATTGGTACATCTTCAGGTAGTGCTAGTTTTTCTGGTCTCAGCTATGATTTAGATAGTATTGTCCCCCTTTTTGCTGAAGTACTACGTCAGCCTGTATTTGCTCCTGAAAAGTTAGCATTAGAAAAAACTCAATTAAAAGGTGCGATCGCACGCAGGAATGATAATCCACGAGGTATAGCCAATCGAGAGTTTAGCAAATTAATTTATGGAGAATTTAGCCCTTATGCTCGTACGATTGAGAATGAAACTTTGGATAACATCAACCGTGAAGATATCATTGGATTTTACCACCAATATATTCGTCCTGAACAAATTATTTTGGGCATAGTTGGAGATTTTGAACCGCAACAAATGAAGTCTATAATTGCGAACAACTTTGGTGATTGGCAAGGTGATAAATCGGAAGCATCACTTAAATTATCACAACCACAACAAGTAAATACTGGTGGTCTTTATTTAATTGATCAACCACAGTTAACCCAAAGTAATATTTTAATGGGTCATTTAGGAGGTAAACTCAAAGACTCTAACTACACCACTTTAAGTGTGATTAATGGGGTTTTAAATGGTTTTGGAGGGCGATTATATAATGATATTCGATCGCGTCAAGGGTTAGCATATTCAGTATATGGATTTTGGAGTCCTGCCTATGACTATCCTGGATTATTTATTGCAGGTGGGCAAACTAAAAGTGAAACAACAGCTCAATTCATTCAATCAACTGTCACAGAAATTAAACGACTACAAAATGAATCCATAACCAAAGCGGAATTAAACTATGCCAAAGATTCTATTCTCAATTCTTTTGTATTTAAATTTCAAAATCCGTCACAAACATTATCTCGATTGATCACTTACGAATATTATGACTATCCTCAAAACTTTATTTTTGATTATCAAAATGCCGTCAAAAATACGACAATTAAAGATGTTTTAAAAGTGGCAAAAGAAGATTTGAAACCTAATAATATAGTTACTTTAGTTGTTGGAAATAAGGAGATAGTTGGCAAAAATTTGAAAACTTTAAATAAACCAATTATTAATTTAACAATTAACAATTATGAGTAAATTATCATAATTTTGAGTTTTTTTGAATTCCAATGATTATAAAAATTTTACTGGTGTAAGCCAGTAATTTCGACTCCCAAGGTAAACCCAACGCAGGCACTATCTTAATTGACCATGATACAAACGGTGTTGGCTGGTTTATCTCCACTGGAGAATAAAGAATACGGAGTCATTAATACAGATTGGGCATTCCAAGCAACAACTGATTCAGAAGCTTATGGTAAATACGATCTGCTTATTCATGAAACGGGAGCATCCCACTTTGGAACTAAGCACAAATACTCAAGAATGGAGAATTATTCAGATATGCACATCTTAGCCGCAGAATTTGCCCGACATTTTCCCGATTCCAGATTGCTCCTGCTATTTTTACCCTTGCTCCAATTTGCTTAATTGTTGACTCCACTTTTCCCGAACCTATTGCAATACCCCATTTCTGATCTTGATAATAACAGGGAATTCTTTCACGATGTTTACCCAGATAATTTTGAAAACATTTAGCTTGATGCTTATTCAATTGCTCGAATTCATTCATTGATTTATCTACTTCTCCCATCCACAACAATGTTTTTACTCTCGATAGTCGTTGTCTTGAACCTTTTACCTTGTATAAATTTTCCACCAAGTGATACCAATAAAGTATTTCTCTTTTGATTAATACCGACATTCAGCAGGTAAACCTTGAAATGAGATAATTTTATCAAATTACATCAAACCAAGATTATGTCTGATTCTCCACAAATTGATGTCCAAGATATTGATCACCTCGGAATTATTGCCGGTATTGTTGATGAGATCGGCATTGTACAAATCATTGACCAACTTTTAGGAACTCATCACCAAGAACAAGTCACACCGGGACAAATAGTCAAAGCTATGATTCTTAACTGTATGGGATTTTTGACGGCTCCTCTCTATTTATTTTCTCAGTTTTTTGAAGGAAAAGCCACTGAACATTTAATTGCTCCAGGAATACTACCAGAGCATCTCAATGATACTCGTATAGGTCGAGTTTTGGATAAACTTTATCATTATGGAGTTACCAAAATATTTGTCACTATTGCATTAGCAGTCGTCCACAAATTTTCTGTTAATCTCAATAGTGTTCATCTTGATTCCACCAGTATCAGTGTTGAAGGTCAATATTTGCCAGCACAAACATCAGTTGTTGAATCGGATCAGATTACTTGTGAATTGGAAGAAGCAATACCCATCAAAATTACTCATGGTTATTCTCGTGACCATCGACCAGATTTAAAGCAGTTTATGATTAACTTGCTAACATCTGAAGATGGGGGTATTCCTCTATTTTTAGAATTGGGTGACGGCAATGAAGTAGATACATCAGCTTTTTTGCCTGTAATTCAAGAATTTCAACAGCAATGGACATTGACACCACCGAAGGTAATTGTCTCAGATTCTGCTTTGTATTCAAGTCAAAATATTCTTGCACTAGGGCGTGTCATCAATTAGAACTTAAAACAAGATAGAATATACCCCTAAGT
>JAALKG010000085.1 GCA_011088145.1 Cyanobacteria bacterium MH1_Bin12
CGAATTTTAGGGGTAGGGCGTATCCCGATAGCTTCTGGAGAAAGAGTAAGACCAAGTAAAGGCAATGCTTTTGCAAGGCATCCTTCTGAGAAGGAAGAATCCTCTCGTCTTTAGGCAGAGGAGTTGTCAAACAATCACTATGAATAAAATAATTGAATATACGGCTTCGATGGTAACTAGTGATGGGATAAAACTCGCTGCTGATATTTATCGTCCTATTACGGAGAAAAAGTTACCCATCTTATTGATGCGTCAACCTTATGGAAAAGCGATCGCTTCTACGGTAGTATATGCTCATCCTCGTTGGTATGCTCGTCAAGGATACATCGTCGTTATCCAAGATGTGAGAGGCAGAGGAGATTCAGAGGGAGAATTTAGATTATTTGAAACAGAAATCCAAGACGGAAAAGAAACTCTTGATTGGGTAACCACTTTAGAAGGCAGTAACGGCGAAGTGGGAATGTATGGTTTTTCCTATCAAGGCATGACGCAACTATATTCAGCCATAACAAAACATCCTGCTTTAAAAACTATTTGTCCTTCCATGACAGCCTTTGATTTATATTCAGATTGGGCTTACGAAAATGGTGCTTTTTGTTATCAAATAAATTTGGCTTGGGCAATACAATTAGCAGCCGAAACTGCTCGTCTTAAAAAAGATTTACTTGCTTATAAATCACTTTATTTAGCTAGTCGTAATTTACCAATTAATGATATTCCCATTTCAGTAGAAGAAGCTTTAAGAAAATACTGTCCGAGTAATTTTTATTATCAATGGTTAAACCATTATGAAAATGATCATTATTGGCAAGAGTTATCTCCTCAAACTTATTTTCAAGATATAGATTTACCCATGCTTCATATAGGTGGTTGGTTTGATCCTTATTTACGAGGAACATTTAATTTATATCAAGAAATGGTAAAAAAAAGTCGATTTCAACAAAGTTTAATTGTTGGTGCTTGGGGGCATATCCCTTGGGGAAATACTTTGGGCGATCGCTTTTATACTCATAAAAATAATAATAATATTAATGAGTTACAAATAGCTTGGTTTGATAAATATTTAAAAAGAAAAGAAAATAATAATCTTCCTCAAAAAAATATTAGTTTATTTCAAATGGGTAGTAATAAATGGTTATCCTTAGATAAATTAAATACAGATAATCAAACGGTATTTTACTTAAAAAGTACAGGATTAGCGAATATTAGAGATGATGATGGTCAATTAATTGTTAATAATAATCAAAACAATAGTGAACAAGAAGATATTATAGTTCATGATTGGTGGCGATCACTTCCGAGTTTAGGTGGTCATGCTAGTATAACTTCAGGAAGTTTTGAACGTAGTCAATTAGATAATAGAACTGATATTATTACCTATACATCAGATTTTTTACAAGAAGAGTTAGATATTATTGGAGAAATAGAAATAGAACTTTATATTCAAGCTAACACAGAAATATTGAATTTATCAGCGATAATTTCTCAAGTATTTCCTAATGGAGAAGTATATAATTTTACTCAAGGATTTGCCCAGATTAAACAATTTAATTTAGAACAAGTAATTACAATAAAATTGCAGTCAACTTGTATGAAATTAGCCAAAAATACTGCTGTTCGTCTCAGTATAGGAATGTCTAATTTTCCTGCTTATTCTGATATAAATATTGCCGAAAAACTAGAGGCAAAACCAATAACTATTAGTATTTTTTCAGGACAAAAAATACCATCTAAAATTACATTTTAAAAAATCTGGCTAATATTTAGTCACTATAATGACGATCGCTTTTTTGTTGTAGGAATCGGAGCATCAGCAGGGAGATTGCAAGCCTTAGAAGAATTTTTGGAGAATGTTCCCCAAGACATCGGCGCAGCATTTGTGGTAATCTCTAAACCATTTGATGCTATCAATTTAGGTAAAAAAATCTGTTTATTACTTGATTGGGAAAGCACTGAGTATTAGGTAATATCCATTTGAGTAAACCTGTCATAAAAATCGACAATATCCCACAATAACAGCTGTAGATATTTTGTCGCTATTTTTATCAAGTCTTTTCTTTTTTCCATTTTCCCTTTTTGATTTTTGCTATATTATGTATCACATCCTTGTTGAATAATATTTACTTTCCAAATTAACTATGATAAAAACAATTACGGGTAAGACGATCGATTATGAATCATTATCAGAGCAACTCAATGATAGACTGAATAATGAAATATCTGTGAGTTCAGACTTTCAGATACATTGTTATCAACAAGACGATTGGTTAATTATTTTTCTCACTCCACAACCAACGGAGGTGATTGATGATTGTCTTACTCTAATCAAGGATATTATCAATGAAAATGAAATTATCAGTGATTTTATGATCGGGAATAATCAACAAGTGTATTTTGCTAATCAGGATGATTATCCGTCAGACATTATTAATCATCAGTCTGAAGAATCCTTGACCGTGGAAAAAAAATATTCCTCAGCTAATTTTTCCAGTGGTTTGATAATTTTTATTTTAAGTGTTTTATCGATCGCTTCGATCGGTATTTTTTATTTTATTTCTCGCCCTTGTACCATGGCAGGTAAATGCGAGTTGATGAGGGCAACAAATGCTTCGGTCTCCCAAACTTTAAAAAATAAATCTCAAGCAGACTTAACTAAACCCGAAATTGATCAATTAAAAACAGAATTAACTACAGCTATTCAAACTTTAAATCGTATCCCTCGTTGGTCCGACTATCATCAAGAAGCTCGTCAATTAATTACTCAATATCAAAATATAATGGGTGAATTAAATTATTTTTTAGAAGCTGATAAATTAGTTGAAAATGCTGATAATATGAGCAAAAAATTGCCCCTTTCAATTGATGAATGGAATCGAGTTAAAACTTTTTTAGAAAATGCGATCGAACAATTAAATTTAGTTTCCACCTCAGAATTTACATCAGAAAAACAAGAGCGAATTAACAATTATCAAAGTAGAATATCATTAATTAATACTAGAGTTGAAACTGAAAAAATAGGTAAAGATAAATTATTTGCCGCACAAGCAATTATTCAAGAAATAGAAAAAAATAAATTATCAGTTAATTCCGTACCTGAACTGGAAAAATTAGAAGAGCAATGGCAAACTGTTATAAAAGAAATAGAATCTATTCCCGTTGAAACCACTTCTGCCAAAAATAAGACTGATTTATTAAATAGTTATTTAAGCGAAATTATTAATATCCAAGGGAGATTGGTCGTCGAAAAAGAAGCAATTAATTTATTTAACTTAGCCCAAGAAAATATTAAATTAGCTAAAGAATCAGAAGATAAAAATCAATTAACACAAGCAATTACTTTTTGGCAAAAAGCCGTTGATTCTTTGGAAAAAATATCCCCAGATAGTTTTATTCCAGAAGATGTCATCACTTTACAAAATGATATTAAACAAAAAGTAGAAATAGCCAAAGTGTCTATGGCAGAAGCTCTTCAAGCTCAAAAAATTGAAGAAGAATTAAAAACTATTTGTTTAGCAACAGAAAACATCTGCAGTTATAAAGTTGATAAAAAAAAAATTGATATCTTTTTAACCCCAACTTATTTTCAAAAAATAGTCTCTCTATATAATCTCAGTAATACAGATAATAACGTAAATAAAAAACAGCAATTATTACAACATATCGAGCAAGTAGAAAATAACTATCAATACTTAACTAATAAATATAATTTACCTGTACAAATATATAACTATAATAACTTTTATATTTAATCATAAATTGTAAATTACGATGCTTTTAAGTATTTACCCTTAAATCTATAATGTTCGAGGTGATTAATTAGATGAAATATATGTTACTGAATCGAAGACAGAAGAAAATATGCAGACACTTTATAGATGTAGTAAAAAAATCTAATAATTGGCAAGCTTGTATTGTCTTAAGTTCTATTTTATTATTATTTTCTAGTTATGCTGTATATGCTCAAGATACTGCTAGTTCGATCGAGGTTGTTACAGGAGAATTAAAGGTCGGATTAGATACTTTATGGGTAGTAATAGCTTCTATATTAGTTATTGCGATGAATGCAGGTTTTGCCATGCTAGAAACAGGTTTTTGTCGTCGCAAAAATGCAGTAAATTTACTTTCCAAAAATGTAATTGTGTTTGCCATATCGACGATCGCATTTTGGGCATTAGGTTTCGGTTTAATGTTCGGTGATGGTAATAGCTTTATTGGTTCACCAAATTTTTTCCTCTCAGGTGCAGATAACAGTCCCATGGTTGCAGACGCATATCAAGGGGTTTATAATTCCTTGAATTGGGCGGGAGTACCTTTATCGGCAAAATTCTTATTTCAAGTCGCTTTCGCTGGTACAGCGGCAACAATTGTCTCTGGTGCGGTTGCCGAAAGAGTTAAATTTTTCGATTTTTTACTATTTAGTTTTTTTCTGGTTGCGATCGCATATCCCATCATTGGACATTGGGTATGGGGCGGAGGATGGCTACAACAAAGAGGTTTTCAAGACTTTGCAGGTTCAACAGTTGTTCACTCTGTCGGTGGTTGGTGTGCTTTGACAGGATCATTAATCTTAGGGCCAAGATTGGGCAAATATACCAAAGATGGAGGAGTATTACCCTTACAAGGACATAATCTCAGCTTAGCAACCTTAGGATGTTTTATTCTCTGGATTGGTTGGTTTGGTTTTAACCCCGGTTCAACTATGGCAGTAGGTGAAAATATTGCTTATATTGCCGTAACAACAAACCTAGCAGCGGCAGCAGGGGGTATTAGTGGAACTTTCGTCAGTTGGATTTTAGCAGGAAAGCCCGATTTATCTTTAAGTATTAACGGCATTCTATCGGGATTAGTGGCAATTACCGCAGGATGTTCTTTAGTTTCTTATTCTGGTGCAGTGACAATTGGTGCGATTGCAGGATTTTTAGCTGTGATAGCGGTTTATAGTTTGGATAATTTTAAAATAGATGATCCAGTCGGTGCAGTACCTGTACATTTAGTAAATGGTATTTGGGGAACAATCGCCGTCGGTTTATTCGCAGATGTAAATGTTACACAGGATGAAACTATTGTCGGATTATTTAGTAATGGAAACTTCAATTTATTAGGTATTCAAATTTTTGGTGTTGTTAGTATTGGTATAACAATGATTATATTAAGTACTATTTTTTGGAATGTTTTAAAGGCAATATTTGGTTTGAGAGTATCCGCCGATGATGAATATTTAGGTTTAGACATAGGTGAACATGGTATGGAAGCCTATTCGGGATTTTCAAGTTCCGATATTAAGAGAAATCAGTAATTTAAATGTATGGGTGCAAAGCCTTGCCATTCGTATTAACTTAAGGTACAAAGCTATTGCTATAGAAGGCCTTGCAATCTTAATGATACTGTTGGCATTTATTAAAATGAACTAAATACTTTAAGTCCAGTCTAATTCACTAAACGATATTTATTAGCCTTGAATTTTTATTCAAGGTGAATTCTGAAACTCAATTAAAAGAACTATTTGGGCTTAAGTTGACACCAGTGAAAGCTTACACCCTTGAACTTTGACTTTTTGTAATGACTTTTGTTTTTCACTAAATTTTCAATTCAGGAGTAACTTGATGATGATTACAATTATGTTCAGGTAAAATTCTATGAGGTAAGCCGTGAGCAATTAAATCAATAGGACAATTGTAGGTATCTTCAATCATTTGTGGAGTAATTTGTTTATCTTGATGATAATGTAACCGACGATTTAAACAAGCAATGGTTTTTACGTAGCTAGAAACAGCACTTAAATCGTGGGATATAATCAATATCGTCATATACTCATTTAATTCTTTGAGTAATTCATAAATATTATTTTGTATCTTCGTATCAACATTAGCCGTCGGTTCATCTAATAATAGAATACGAGGTTGACTGGCTAAAGCTCTTGCTATATAGACTCTCTGTCTTTCTCCTCCTGATAATTCTCCAATGGAACGCGATCGCAAGTGTGAAATTCCTACCTGTTTAAGGCAATGGCGAACTATTTTTTGATCTTGTTGATTGTAGCGTTGAAAAAGACGTTTTTTGGATAATCTACCCATCTTAACTATATCTTCTACTAAAATTGGAAAACGACGATCGAATTGGAAAATTTGAGGTACATAACCAATATATTTTCTCCCTTGATTAACAGGAAAATTCATAATTGAAATATCTCCTGACAAAGGTTTTATCAAACCTAACAATGTTTTTAATAAAGTCGTTTTTCCTCCACCATTGGGTCCAATGATACCGATAAAATCTAACTCTTTTACTTCTAAATTAATATTTTCTAAGGCATAATTATTACCGTAACTAACATAAATATTTTCCAAGTTAATTACTGGATTCATTTTGGAGTTCATCATTTAATAATTCTATTTCATTGACTGAGCTAATTTATCAGCGGTATCTAATAAATTTTGAGACCAATTTTCTGCCAAAGGATCAATTATAACTACCTTGGCATCTATTTCTTTGGCAAAACTTTCAACTGTTTTATTTCGAAACTGAGGTTGAGCAAAAACTACTGTGATTTTGTCAGATTTTGCTTCTTGAATTAAATTCACTAACTCAGAAGAAGTAACTTCTTGTCCTTCCAATTCTAATGGTATTTGCTTTAAATTATAGTCTTGAGCGAAATAACCCCATGAAGGATGATGAATTATAAAATTACGATTATTAACCGAAGCAAATTTAGCTTTTATTTGTTGATCTAGTTCTTCAATTTCTGCTAAAAAAACATCCAAATTTTGTTGATAAATAACTTGATTTTTAGGATCAAGTTTGACCAACCCTTGATAAATATTTTTAGCTTGAATTTTTGCTAACTTAGCAGATAACCAAATATGAGTATCAAGATTATTCTGTTCATCATTAGTTTTTTCGTGATCATGTCCATCTTCATGATGATGGTGTCCAATAATGGGAATTTTTTGAATACCCTCTCCAGAATTAATAAAAATAATCTCGGAATTAGCTGATTTTATTTGATCCAGCCATATTTGTTCAAAAGACACACCAATGTTGATATATGCAGAAGAATTTTTAAAATTAACTAACTGCTGAGGTAAGGGTTCATAAGTTTCAGGGGCAATACCCGGTTCTACCATCACATTGACGGTGACTAATTCACCTCCAATTTTTTCGACAAAATATTTTTGCGGTAAAATACTAACTGTGACATTGAGTTTTTCTTGTGCTTGGGAAGATTGAAGTTGATTATTTTGCTGATTATTATCAACATTAGGAACTACTATTTCTTTTTGATTACAACCGATGAGATTGACATTAATTAAAATTAATAATAGTTTGATAAAATGGCTATGGGCGATCGTCATCCTCACAAATCTGCTCAATATGTATAAACGATAAAGGACAATTATAACTAACTAATTAATACATCTGTATGTATATATGTTCATCTGAGCAGTGAATCATAGATGGAACTCAAAACTTGTATAAACATAGGGGCAATCCAATATTCTAACCTTTATCCTTTTTCCTTTGCTATAGATAGATTCAGAATCTAAAATTATATTTTTTCCGTCGGAATTAATTGAAAATATTTACTTTCTAATAAATATGCTCCTTGAGTAAAACGAATACTCCAATATCCTCCTGCATTAGCTTTGATAATTGTTCCTTGTTCTCCAATGGTTAACAAACTAGCAGGACGTAACATGGGCATGGGGTCTGCTGTTTTAAGATAAGGAGGTAATTGGGTGACCTGAATGCGATCGCCTATTTTTATTTTTAAATCTTCCATAATTATTAATTATCAATGATTCTATGGTGTTTGCCAGATACGCTCATGATAAGCACTAGGTTCAGCACAGGGATCAACATCATGGTTATGATTATGATTGTGACCATGGGAATGATGATCATGATGTTGATTATGATTATCACCACTCAAGGCATTGAGGCGGAATTTACACATTTCACAGTTCATTTTAACCTCTCCTAGATGAGTCTCAATTTCTCTTTCTCTAAGTAATTGAAACAGTTCAGGTTGAATACCCATTTCTGGTAAGGAAACAATATCAATATCAGGATGTTGTTCCCTATGTTCATCAGTGATACGATATATTTTCTTCATCAAAGCACCCATAAACAAGAAGTAGGGTAAAACAATGATGCGTTTGGGTTGATATAATAATGCTCGATTAAAACCTTCATCTAAGCGAGGATGAGCAATGCCAATAAAGCAAGTTTCTACGGTTTGATAACCACTACCTTCCCATAAAATACGGGCTAATTTACAGACATCTCCGTTAGCATCGGGATCACTTGATCCCCTGCCCACAAATAGTAAAATGGTGTCTTCACGGGCTATATTATGAGGGTTATACTGAGGTTTATCTAGTTGGGATAATCGTTTTTGCCATAGGGAAATGATGTTGGGATTAATACCAAAATTTCGCCCATAATTAAATTTAAGTTGTGGATATTTAATTCTAGTGCGATCGAGTTCATTAGTGACATCAAATTTGTTATGACGAGCCGCAAATAAGAGAATGGGTAAGGCGGAAATCTCGCTATAGCCTTGTTGTATGCAGTAATCAACTCCTTTTTCGATATTTGGTTCAGTTAGTTCTAAAAAACAGGGTATGACAGGACGAGAGCGATCGATATTTTGATATGCTTGGACAAAATCGAGAAAAACTTGACGACCATCTTCATCCCTTGTACCATGACCAATCATTAGTAGCGGACGTTGGTAAGGTAAAGGTTCAAGAACAATATTATCGTAATTAAGAGCTAAATTTTCGTACTTTATGGTTTCCATTCAATTTGTTGATCGATAATAACTGATGTCATCCTCAATTATAGCGATACTATTGAGTTTCAGATGCTAAGTCTTGCTAGAATAATTAACCAGTGGAAATTACGAGATCAGCTAAGACGACAAATCAAATAATACCATTCCTCCTGAAAAAGCGATCGAAGCAAATAATAAAGTTATCATAATAATTTGCCAATTGCGGTATTTAAATCTTTGTAAATCCATCCTCAGTAAAAGATTAGCGGAAATTATCACTAAACAATCAGCAAAATAATCAAAGGAAGAGAAAGCAAACACTAGCACAATTGACCAAAATAAAAGAGAAACCATACCTTTGGTATCCGAATGGATACTGTCTTCAAACAGAAAAGTTGTTAAGGTAACAGGAGCTCCCAGAAGGAAGGTGATAATGATAATTACTAATAAAGCAAATAGTTTAATGAATGATAATAGTAAATCTTCTTCTAAAGGTATTTCGATGGCAATATTTTGTTCTTGGAGAAACTTCGCCCACAATAATGCCTTACTTGCAATTGACCAACCTAAAATTGTATAGGTAGAAACGAAAATACTCGAAGAAAGCAATAAACTATGATTAAGCCAAGACATATTGTCAGCAGAATCAAACTTATAGTTTTTATTACTCATGATATTTAGAGAAGTTCAAGGCAAATTTTAATCTTATCTTTTTGAAATTGAAGATGTTGTAGCAAAAACTTCAAATCAAATTTGGAACACAGGAACACAATTAAATAATAAGCTTAGAACCATTAAATGCGTCTTAGCTTCATCAACACAAAGAATTGATCAAAGCTTGTATAGGAACTTTGATAGGTTGAGAATTTCTCTGGTTATATTTAGGTAATTGATCCAAAATCCTGATAAAAAAATGGAGGCAAGTAGCATAGGGAAAATGAAATTTTCCACAACTCAATAATTGAGCAAGCCAATCTTGCCAAAGAAAACTAAGACATATATTGAATCATATAATCAAAATAGGGTGCGGCTTCTTCAGCTTCTTCATTGGAAAGTAAAGCTAAAGATGCTTTTTTGAGACAACGAATGGATTCGACCATACCACCTAAAGGCACTCCCAAGGAATTATACATTTCTTTCGCACCAATCAAACCAATTTTTTCAATGGGTTCTTTGTCTCCTGCGAGTATTCCATAAGTCGCTAAACGTAAATACCAACCAAAGTCTCTTAAACATTGATTATATTGTTTTTGTCCTGCCGCATTACCACCAGGGCCACGAAAATCAGGACGTTGGCTAAACAATTCTTGACCAGCTTTATCAACAATTTTTTTGTCGTTTTCTGTTAATGTTTGGACAATTTTGATTCTCAATAGTCCAGTATCTAAAAATGATTTTATACCTCTTAGTTCACCAGTACTAGGATAACGAAGCTGATCGTCCGCTTTGAGAATGACTTGACTAACTATGCTCATTTTTATTAATGAATGTTATTTATCTATTTATGTGATTAGTTTAACCTAATTTGGGGTCTGTATTTGATGTTTGAAATGTTACAAATTGTTGAAAAAAACAATAAATCTTATTCTTTAAAATAATTCAAATATTCCTCGGCAAAATAGTTTCAAGTTCTCTTCGACTTCGGGAATAGGTAATGATTTACCTTCTAATTGCCAATTTTCGATGGTCGAAAATCGCCAAACTTCGCCATTATGATTAAAACCTGCTGTTTCAACACCAATGAATTTATGAATTTTATCAACAGGATCTTGATGAAATCGAATTTGGACTAAGATACTTCGACTTTGTAGTTTACGACTCCATCCTGGAAAGTGAAAGCCAATATCGATCGAGTTAGGATCAATAAGATTGATCGTCTCAGGATCATTTTGCCAAGGTTTTAAATCAGATTTGGCATCAGGGAAATATTGTTTAAAGAGATTAACAACAGAGGCTATTTTGGTGGTTATTTCTAATGTTTTAGCTTGTTCAGATGCATTCATAAATTAATCTTGCGAGGTGATCTTTTTCTTCAGGATAGAGTCGATTACTTTAGAGAACAGTTAGATATATAGCGAAATTGACAATTAAAAATTTTATCTTTAACTAAACTATGAATATAATGGATAGTTCATAATTTAAAGAAAGGCTGACTAAGTGTCAAGGTTTATCAGGATCAAATTTTTAGACCCATGAATTTGTCCAGCAGCTTTATTTTTGATTATCAATATTATTATTCAGACAATAAAGTCTTAATGACAGGATTCTGGAAAAATTGAGTCGTGTCTGCTAAGAGTTTGTCACCCCAGAGATTTTCTTTTAAAAACTCTAGATTACCGTAATTATCATCTATTTTTAGGGCTTTTTGTCCCAATTCAATGGCCTCTTGTTGTTGACCTTTTTTATACAATGCCACAGCAATAGCTAATGTAGGTTCTGCTTGATTTTCATCAACAGTTAATGCTTTTCTCCATTTTTTGATAGCTCGATCAATTTTGCCGTTCTCATATTCGATTAAGCCAATATTGTTGGTTGCAGGCCAAAAATCTTTCTGTAATTTAACGGCTTTTTGATAAGATGCGATCGCATCAGAGTATTTAGTTAGTTTAAAATAAGTATTCCCCAAATCAAAATAAGCTTGTGGTACTTCAGGATTCATTTTGATCCCAGCTTGTAACTCTTTTAAGGCAGAATTATAGTCTTTTAATTGAAAATAAGAATTACCCAAAGAAAATAGAATTTCTGACTCTTCAGGAGCGAGTTTTTTAGCTTGTTCAAAAGATTTAATGCCTCCTTCTATTTCTCCCGCCTGAATTTCTAAAG